>JAKAIL010000305.1 GCA_021825235.1 Bacteroidota bacterium
ACTGTCCAGTTACCGGCGTTCGATCCCACCGTAATGAGCCGGCCATCGTTCGTTCCGAAGACGAATTCCATCCGTCCATCGCCGTTCACATCGAGCGTTAGAACATCGGTGGCAATGGCGTTAAGGTCGATTTTGGCTCGCAGATTACCCGATTCGAAATCGCAAATGCGCAGGGTTCCATCGGCATGTCCTTGCGCGAGTTCCAGTTTGCCATCGCCATCGACATCGCCAATGCCGGGAAGCCGGTAGAGGACATCCCCAAACGAAGCAATATGCCACCACTTGGGGACAGTTGAAGGATGAAGCATGAAGGATGAAGGGAGGATTCCGAATCCGCCGAGGCAACCGCCGATCACCGTCTCATTACCGCAGACAACCGGTGTTCCATAGGCCGTAAACGGATCGTCCACCGAGGAGGTAGTGGAAAGAGATTGTTCCTTCAGGCGATGCTCTCGCTTCATTTCCTCGGCGGTAAAATCGGTCAGCAGCTTCGGTTCCGAAAGGAACTGCCCCGTTTCCAACTCGAGAAAGCACAAGGTATCCTTCGCGCAGAAGGCGGCCACCGGTGTTCCCTCGATGCGAAATAGTGCGGAGGTTCCCCACGGCCCGACACCGCGTCCGAATTCACCTTCCCCCGTATGAGAATTTCGCCACAGTATTTCGCCTGTATCGAGCAAAAGCGCCAGGGAACTCTCACTGTTCATGGACTGCGATTGATAGAAGCTCACCAGGAGGGCTTCGCCGCGCGAGTGCTCGAAGTACAGCCAATCGTAGCAGCCGATCCGGTTTCCGGGCTTGCTCGGCGGCATGTCATGGAACTCAAAAGACTTCACGCGCTGGCCAGTGAGCGAATAAAGGGATAACCGCGAATGCGTAAACGCCTCATCATCGACTATGACAAGGCGAGGCCCATGGCGGGTTACGATAATCGAGGCAGCATGAAATACATTATCATAGCCAAGGCGCGAGCGGCCGGTAACGTTTGCGATTAGCTCCGGAGCATCGCTTCCTCTGGTTCTAAAAATGTGAATGCTGTTTGCAAAATCCGGTACGGCGAGGTAGCGAGCGCCGTTCCATTCTGCAACCGTCGGGGTATTGCCCGGCCGCGCGGCGATGTGGGCCTCGGTTGAAAGATGGTATCCACAGCTAAGAAAATGCTGTGGGCCATGTGGCGTTAACTTTACCAGACTCCCTGCTGCCGGAGTTATGTATAAAGCATCTTGCGAAATATGGGCTATTCTATCGGTTTGATGCCCCTTATCGGTCGCGAAGGACAGGGTGTGGAGTTGAAAATCTTTATCGAGTATTTGCAGACCCATTTCCGGCGACTGAAGAAATACTCCTGTTATTCCATTACACTCTGCGTTCCAAATTTCATGGGAGCCAAAGATTTCCGGCTTAAATTCGCAATTTCTTCCAATGCTGCCAACAGTTCGCTCCGCGAAATGTCCTTCGGAAACCGACCACAGTTCTTTACTCTTTTTGCAGGAATAAATGGAAAGCGGAGAGTATTCTCGCGGCTGGCGAGTGGTTTCCCGGCTCAGACATAGTTCCGGCAGTCCATCGCCATTAGCATCTTGTGCGCCGCGTAAATAGAAATCTGGCAGTTCGAGTATCCGCTCGCCGGTTTCGGAATGTAAAAGTTCCGTGTACCAACGTCCGTCTTTGCGCTCATTAAAAATGCTGATGGCGATCTCTCGTTTACCGTCGCCATCGAAATCGCCGATGGAGTTTGCCGTGTAGCGCAGTTCCGTCGTATCGTTCGGGTAAATGTGTTCGATAAATCGGTCCCATAAGGGCTGGAAGTTACCATTGCCATCATTGCCCAGCACGGCAATATGACGCGAAACTCGGTCGCTCAAAATAATTGCTTCGAGCTTCCCATCGCCGTTAACATCGGCAAGTTCGAAGTGGCCATAGTTTCGCCGGCGCTCCTCGTCTGATTTCCAGATGGTTTCCGAAATCATTTTGCCGGAAGCGGGATCGAACACATACACGCCACCAATGCGGGCAATCACAATTTCATCAACTCCATCACCATTCACATCTCCAATGGCTATGGTCGGGTGGTAACTATCGTCCATCCATAGCTTATGGCGAAGCCGCGTGGTGCGCGCGTCACCCGAACAATCATAGAAGTAGACTTCCTTGCTCGAAAAACAGGGCACCAGGATCTGCATCCCATCACCAAGGAAAGAATGCACATTGAACATCGTGGCATACGTACCATAGGACCGAGGCGGACCAACGGTATCGCGAAACTGGATTTCGCCCGTTTCCGCAGACAGGATGACTACTTCCCGGCCGTTACTCGTCAGAATTTCGAACTGCCCGTTCCCGTCCAGGTCAAAGACACCGGTAATCCAATGCGCGCCGAAGGGCTTGGTACGCCATCGGAATTCCCCATTGGATGAAAGGCGCTGAATGCCGCCGCCATCCGCCATGAGCAGATCGCCGGAGCCATCTTCAACCGGAACGATTTCCTGATAGCTTCCACCCAACCGAACGGACCAGCGCTCCCGCATCGGTTCCCCGGGATTCGAGCGTCGCGGGAGTTCTTGCACGCCCATTCGCGTATCGTCACGCCGGTAATCGTGCCACTCACCAATCGGAACAGTGCTCATGGCAAATCCTGCAAGGATTGAGGCACCCCGGTGCGAATGGATTCGATCCCACGCAACAGGATCATCTCGGCGCGAAGCCCATCGATCTCGCTCGTCTCCGGATTCCGGCCTTCGGCAATGGCGGCGAGGAATTCGCGGTTCTCGTTCATAAAACCATCCTCTTCGTCCTTAAACATTTGCTCCTGCTTGCCATCGAAATAACTAAGCGAGGTCATTCGGTTATAAAGATGGACCGTCTCGGAACCATTCATTGCCTGAAAATTGAATTTTCCATCGTGGGGCATCTCACCAGCATCGCCAATGAGCAGCGTGGCCACGGCTCCATTGTCGAAGGAGATCGAGGCGGCCATCGAATCCACGAACTCGCTACCGAGTGCCGAATGGAGAAGGTTACCCCCTTCCGCAAAAACTCGCACGGGTCGTGAACCCGCGAGATAGCAGAGCATCTCCACGGCATGGCACCCTTGCGAGAGAACGTTCCCACCACCTTTGAGCGGATCGTTTGCCCAGGATTCGTCGGGCCAGCGCCGTTCTACCACTTGCGCCGATAGCATTTGCGGTGCTTCCATCAATTCCTTTGCTTTGTGAGCGAGCGAACAGTAATGGAGTTTGAAGCCGGTCATACAGCGCACTCCTGCATCGCGAACGGCTTGCGTACTGTTTTGGGAATCCTCCTCGGTAATCGCCATCGGTTTTTCGAGGAAAATATGTTTGCCCGCTCGCGCGGCCGCAATCGCAAGCGGAGCATGGGTATCATGATAGGTACAAACATATATCGCATCGATCTCGGCAGATGCAATGGCGGCTGTCGGATCGGTCGCCGCCGTACCGGAGTATTGATGCGCCAGGTGTTCCGCCCGCGCCGAATCGATATCGACGAATAATGCG
>JAKAIL010000071.1 GCA_021825235.1 Bacteroidota bacterium
TCGAAGAAGAACTTGAGCGAAGCGTTGAGCGCGGTGATGCCGGCAAAGTTCAGGGTCCCCGGCTCGAAGCGGCCCGCGCCGGGACGCAAATCGTCTGGCCGAAGTGTAAAGTCGAACGGATTTTCGATGCTCAGCCATCCCAAATAACCCTGGTTTATTCGCTCCAAAGCTCGGTCGCTAACGTAGATAAACGCCGTCCCGGTATCCGACATCATCCATTTCTGTGAACCGCACGAAACGAAGTCCACCTTGTCGCGCTCGACATCCAGCGGCGTGTGCGGCAGCGATTGTATAGCGTCAACTGCGAAAAGAATATCACGCTCATGCAAAAGAGCACCAATGGCTGTAAGGTCTGCTTTGGCTCCAGTAGCAAACTGAACATGACTCAGCGAAACCAATTTGGTTCGATCAGTTAACATCCCCGCAATTTGGTCTTTGTTGACCTTGTAGTCCTTCGCTCGAACGCTATCAACGAGTACTCTCCGGCGACGAAGGTTCAGGAAAGGGTATGCGTTCGCCGGGAACTCCTGGTCGTTGATGAGCACGTGGTCACCAGGCTGCCAATCCAGTCCCTGTGCGATGACGTTGAGGCCATCGGTGGTGTTCATCGTGAAGGCAATTTGCTCTGCGCGCGCACCGATCATCTCCGCAAGCAGTTTCCGCGTTTCCTGGACCGTCTTGAGCACCCAGGGATAAGGCTCGATGCCTTTCAGCGCACGGCGCGTGTAGTAGCGGTCCACGGCATCGCGCACGCGGAAGGAAAGTGGCGCAACCGCAGCATGGTTTAGGTAGACCATGTCGGTCGAGGTGTGGGGGAATTCGCGTCGGGCTTGGTCTTTGGTCATACATTCGTAGCCGTGACCTTCAGGTCACGGCGAAAAAGAGCAAGGAGCGAGATGATTTATTCCGTCTTTTCAATACACTCCGCATGAGTCTGTGCGTTCGAATTCCATACGACCACATACATTCCGGGCGCCAGAGCCGCGAGGCTTATTGTACTGCTTGTGGACGCTATTACTTCATCGCTTAGCCGTTCCCGTCCTATTGCATCGTAAATCGTTACCGTAACCGCGTGTGGGAAAGTATTGCGAATAAACAATCGGTCCCGTGCGGGATTCGGATACATCCAAATTCGTCGCATGGAGGTTGGCGTACCGGACAACTGCACCGCGCTTTGCGGCCCCAGCGTTTTGACGGCCCAGTGGCTATCTTCGTCCTCGGTTACGCAAAGCGCTATCGTCTTACCACCGGCGACAAGGCTAAACGCCGGCAGCGTAACCCAGGAAGTTGCAAGCGCAGCGGTGTTTGGTGAGAACAGGGCAGTTCCCAAATCCAGCGGCGTGGTAACGGTACCGGTGATTTTATGAATTTCGAAGTTGACGCTGTTGCCGTTATCGGTAAGTGACCACAGCGACCACCCTGACGGGGCGAGATACGACTGGAACTGCACGACCGAAGAATCGAAGGCGAATGTCGCATGAATATCGCTCAACGATGGCCACAGCGAATCGAGATTCACCACAGAATTCATGTCGATTAGCAGAGGGAGCGTATCGATCTGTCCTTCATAAGCAATGGCGGACGAACGATGAAGGCGCTCCGGAAATGCGGACATCGGCGAAGTAAGCCGGCCAACGAGCAGGATCACAGTGTCGCGTACGCCCGCGCCAAGGTCGTAGCGAAGATGGAGCTGCGCCGTATCGGGGCCATGTGTGGTTTCATAGCTCACCTCGATGCTATCAAGCACCGATAGCGTTCTTGGAACGCGCCGAATATCCGAAATGCTAAACGCGCTCGCATTGTCTCCACCGCCAGGGGTAAGCCAAGCGGAATCCAATCGCCCGGATGAAGCAGAGCAGCCGATAATTCCAATCTCGAGCGCCGTATCGACCGCGCTGCACCCGGTTTGCACGAGCGTGGGTGGCGTGGTGGGTAGTGCCAGCGTGGCTTCGGCGGGACCGTCCGTGCCAAACGAATATTTGTATAACGTTCCCGGAGATTGATCGTCAAACGCATACACTGTTACACCGCCCGGGCATTCCGTTAGAGCGCAGAAGCGCGTATCCGGATGCGGCCCGGGACCGCCAATGCAGGTCCAGTTCCCGCCTTTATCGGTCGAGTAGTACATGCCATTGGTCTGGACGTGTTGAAGCTGGCAAAAGAGGTATTTATCGCCGATGCCGGCTATCGTGCCCGTACACCAGCTGGGGAACGAAGCAAGCTGACTCCACGTCGCGCCGTAGTCGGTCGAATGATACAGGATATTCGAGACTTCGGGCGCGGCATAGAAATTGGGCGTACCGCTATCGGGATAGACGGACCAGCATTCGGTATGGAAATTCGAATTTTGCCAGGTGAGGCCGCCATCGGAACTATACATCCAACCACTGCCTCGAAAAACAGTCATGGCACCATGCAGGGAATCGACAAAGCGAACACAATTCGTGCTGTTCATCGGGCCATCGAAGAAGGTTGTGCCGCCGTCCGTCGAGATGTGAAAATGTTCCCCGAAATCGGTGAGGATCAGCGCGCGCGGTGTATGGGTGATAGAGGTCCCCCACCCAACGAGCGGTGTTTCATTCCACGTCATACCAGCATCGGTCGTACGCCATAAGGCCTTGTCTTCCTGGCTGTTATAGTGGGCCATCGCGATCCAGCCATGGAGGGAATCAATCATGTCGATGTCGTCGATGCGTCCATCGTATCCGCTCGGAATAGTTGCTTGGGCCCACGTATTACCGCCATCCGTCGTTTTGTATAGCGCGACCGAGTTCGAGACGCTATAGATGCCCAGCGTCACAAATCCGACTCTCGGATTCAGGAACTTAACGTTGGCGATTAATCCGTTGAAGGTCGCAACTTTTTTCCACGATTGTGCGCGAGCGGAACCGGCACAGAAAAGCGCAAGGAAAATCAGTACGATTCCCAATACTCGATGGAATGACGATGAGCAAAGAAGTCTAATACGTTCCATACGCCCATTTCCCAGCCTTCAAGAATGATCGCTCATGCTTGATGGATAAACGACATGTTCGCCCGAATCGAGCAGATGATTCAGCAGACGGTCCTTCTCGGGTCGAGACCAAGGTTCGGTCACACATTTTTAATAACCCGGAAACAGGTCCAAAGTTACAAAGAATTCTTTCAGGTAGCTACCCATTATTGCGTTGAGTTGCCAAGGAGCGATTCGACTCGGCGTACATCCTCCGCCGTATCCACCGCCACCGATTCGTACTCCACTTCCACGCAGCGAATGGGAATCCCGGCTTCGAGCAGTCTTAATTGCTCCAGCCGTTCTGCGCGTTCGAGGGTGCTTTCACCCAGTGCGACAAATTGCTTCAATATTTCTGCGCGATAGGCATAGACACCGATATGCTTAAAATACAGATGCTGTTTCGGCCACTTATCAACGGCCTCGGTTCCCAGCGTTCGAAGAAACGGAATCGGATGCCGCGAAAAATAGAGTGCATTGTTATTCCGGTCCTTCACGGCAAAGACCACGTTGGGGTTCAGCAAGTCCTCCGAACGCTTGAGTGGCGTTACCGGCGTAGCAACGAGCACTTCGGGATGGCTTTGCATTTCAAGATCAAGCGCGGTCAGCACTTTGGGATCGATAAGCGGTTCATCGCCCTGCACATTAATAATGGTTGCGGCTTGCAGGCCGAGCAGTTTTGCTGCTTCGGCTACACGATCGGTTCCAGAGGCGCAATTTGTGGATGTCATGACAGCACGTCCGCCAAAGTGCTTTACTTCAGTCATGATCGCTTCATGGTCCGTCGCTACGTAGATCTCGTCGATGCCCTCGGCACGCTCGCACTGACGATAGACGCGCTCGATCATGGTCATACCCTGAATGTTGGCGAGTGGCTTCGCCGGAAGCCGTTCCGAGCCATAGCGGGCGGGGATAATAATAAATGACAAGGCTGAATGAGGAATGAGAAATGATGAACGTAATCCTTCCATATCCGGGTTCATAGTAGCGTAATTATTATTTCGCAATTCGATTATGGTTTGGCGATTCGCCTGCATCCTTTATCCTTCAACCTTTATCCTTTTCTTATTTCTCGCGGGTTGCTCCGGCGGGGAACGACCCCTCTCGACAGACAATCGCGTGATTGAATGGGAACTTGCCGATGCCGATGCGCTGAACCCGTTTAATTCCAGCAGCGCGAATGCGAACGACCTGGAGGAACACATCTATCAACGGCTCATCGGAATCGACGTGAAGACGATGAAGTATGATATACCGGTGCTGGCCGATTCGATGCCTGTGGTTTCACCCGATCACTTACAATATGATTTCGTACTTCGCAAGGACATAAAATGGGCGGATGGTCTGCCCTTTACCGGTGCGGACGTAATCTTCAGCCTCAAGGCACTAAAAGATCCATACGATGTGGAGTCTGCGCAAAGCCGGGTGTATGTCGATCCGATCGATAGCGCCATGCTTATCAATGGCGACCCGTATCATGTGCGGTTTGTTTTTTCGAAACCGTATTTTCTGGCGATACCTGCGATATTCGGTTCCACCCTGTACATCCTGCCGAAGCACCTTCTCGATCCGAAGGACCTCACCGATCACTATTCCTGGCAGGCTCTTGCAGTGGCTGCTAAAAACCCTGATAGTATAGCGCTTTCGAAGCCGGAGAAACAAGCGATGCAGCAATTTGCCACCTGGTTCTCCGATGCTAAGCGCAATCGAGATCCACAGTATGTTCTGGGAACCGGACCGTACAAGCTGGACGCGTGGGTAACCAACCAATATACGCGGCTCGTTCGGAACCCGTATTACGTGAATCAATGGGGCCCGGAATTCGAGGCAAATCCGGACATTTTATTGTATAAGACCATCAACGATTTCAATGCCGCCGCCACAGCACTTAAGTCGCACGACGTGGACCTTCTTGGAGATATACCATCGGAATTTTGGGTACGTATCGATACGAACCATAATGAGTTGAAGCGGACCGCATTTCCGTTGGGCCAGTTCGCCTACATTGGTTTTAACGAGAAGAGTCCGCTTTTTAGCGATCCAGCCGTCCGCTGGGCGATGGCATACATGATTAATCGCCCGATGATTATCAAAAAGCTGCTGTTTGGGATGGCGAAGCTGACACAATCGCCGGTTCCTTCCACGCGCCCGGAACACGATAGCGATTTGCCCATCATTCCATTCGATCCTGCGAAGGCCGAGCATATTCTCGATTCGCTCGGCTGGAAAGATCACGATGGCGATGGTATTCGCGATAAGGTGATAAACGGTAAGCGGATTCCTTTCAAATTTACCTTTACCGTTAATGCCGGCAACAATACCCGCATGCAGGTGCTCCTGATCTATGCGGAAGCCTTGAAAAAGATTGGCATCGATGCCAGCGTGAATACGCTCGAATGGAGCGTGTATCTCGAACGGCTGCGCGACCATTTGCTCGATGCCCATTTGGGCGGTTGGATCACCGATCCGTATGAAGCCGATGAATATCAGCTCTACCACTCTTCGCAATCGAAAAATGGCGGCTCCAATGCCGATAGTTACAGCGATCCCAAAGCGGATAAATTGATGGTGGACATACGGCAGGAATTCGATCCCGTCAAGCGCCTTGCGATGGAAAGGCAACTACAGGAAATCATGTACCAGGACCAGGCGAATCTCTTCCTATGGGAACCGCTCAATACCGCCGCGTGGCTCGACCGCTTCGATAGTGTTACGTGGAATGGGTATCATCCTGGCTACAATGCCGCCACGTGGAAAGTGCGCGGAGCCGCAAGCGGAGGCGCGAAGGCTACGTTTTAAGCCGACAGGTTAGCGCGTAATTTTTCGTAAACCCAGGGTTCCGCATTCGCTGCACCCTGGGCTAATTACCAATGTTTGCTATGGCACATTCGTACACGGGTATTTATTATCATCTCATCTTTCACACAAAATCGAAGGATATACTTATTCCACATGAGTTATTCGCAGATCTGTTTGCCTATATGGGCGGCATCATACGCAAAGACAATGGCATTTTGCACACTGCAGGTGGAACGCCGACTCACGTGCACCTGCTACTAACCATTAGTCGAGAGGTTACGATTGCCGATGCCGTACGAGCGATAAAAGCACGCTCGTCATTTTGGCTCTCAAAACAAGGAGTCGAAGGATTCAGTTGGCAGAATGGATATGCAATTTTTTCTGTAAGTTCCAGCGTGGTTCCAGCCTTGAAGAAATACATCCAAAATCAGGAAGAACATCATCGCTCTCAAACTATCGAGGACGAATTGCAGACATTCTATGATCGATATGGTGTCGCTACTGAACTCCGCGACGGGTAAATAGCCCAGGGTGAAGCGAATGCGGAACCCTGGGAACCGGCGCACCGCACGAGCCTATCGCGAACCCAATAACCACACGTACGAACTATCGATGCGGGTTCCCCTTTGGGCCGGTGGAACGATGTTCATGTAATATCGCTGGCCATTGTGGGCGAAATAATAACCTGATCCGTTCGGTAACGTGAGAAATTGCTTCAACTCCTTCGGAGTAAGTTCATGCTTCCCGTAAATCGTATCGCTGTGGAGTGAGAAACCGCGAGGACCATTCGTGACGGTCAAGCTCAGCGGGTGTTTCATAAGGCTATCCGCAAAGCTGTTGTTCGTAATCATTACGCTGGCGTAGTTCTGGCGGGAAGCATGTGCCGGCGAACGATCGGCCTTCAAATACCCCCCGATCTTCGAACGATTGGCTTTCCAGAGGCTGTCGAGATTGAACCGCCCAATCAGACTATCGATATTCACGCGGTGCAGCAGGCTATCGATATTCACGCGCCGCATAATGCTATCGATGTTTACCCGGCGCATGATGCTATCGATATTAACGCTGTGCATAATACTGTCAACGTTGACGCGGTGCATAATGCTATCGATATTTAGACTGGCGAACAGGCGATCGAATTCAGGCAAGCCATGAGAATGTTGAGCGTTTTCCTGACCATACGAAACGGTGGCGAAGCAAAGCGAGAAGAAGAGGAGTGAAAATCCAAGCTTTTGCATGACCTTGCAAAGCACCCCGAATTCCGTTTAATTCCCGTTCAGAATGGCATAGGTTTTCACCGTGACGAACCGTCCGCGCCGAAGCTCGTAATCGCGCAAAATGCCTTCGAGCTTCATGCCACACCGCTCCATCACGGCCGCAGAGCGTTCATTCTCCAAATCGCACGTTGCCGAGAGGCGGTGCATACCCATTTCGTCGAAAGCGAAGCGAATCAGTTCGCGAACGGCTTCCGTCATGTAGCCATGTCCCCAGAACTTTCGATTGAGGACATATCCTATTTCCACTCGGTGATGCTGCGGCTGGATATGATGAAATCCACAATCGCCAATCATTTTACCGCTCTTCTTGAGTTCGATCGCTAAGCCAATAGAGTCCCGATTTGCAAATCCCTTAGGGGAACTTTCGAGGAACGCGATCGTGTCCGCGATGGACCGATGTGTGGGCCAGATCATGTATTGGGTGACCTCGGGATCACTCGCGTATTCGAAAATGTCGTCTTTGTCCGCCATGGATCGCGGGCGAAGCAACAGTCGCTCCGTTTCGAGCACGGGATGCTGCTCGAAGAAACGGGTGAGATCGAGGGGTGCTATACTGGACATTACCGAAGAAACAACTCGCGTGGTAGTTCAGATTGACGTATAATCGATTGGAGCGTTCCAATCTTCACGAACCGGTGTTGAGGAACTGGAACGGTAATTGTCCTTCCGTCCTCGCTCTTCTGCATGACGACGTGGCTCGATCTACGATGGCGCACTTGCCGAAACCCATTGGCTTCGAGAATTTTGCAGATTTCGGCTCCGGAAAAAACTCCAAGTTTAGGCATGAACTCTTTCGGAAGAAGGTAAGTCCACCTCGAATTGCGTTACGAACACATTCTGATGTTCTCGTCTCAAGATTTCTTCTTCCGATGCGAATTCCAGGAAAAGCTCCACAGCCTCTTTCAAATTCTTCAATGCTTCCTCAACTGTTTCACCCTGACTGGCAACATCGAGTTCAGGGCATAGCGAAACATATCCGCCGTCCTCTTCCTGGATCAGTGCTGTGTACTTTCCGATTTTCGTCATTATCTTCTCAACTACTACACAATAAGCGATTCAAGAGTTTTCACTATTTCAGCCGCCAGGTGGTCCCTTCCTTCGAGTCTTCGAGAATGATACCAGCTGCGTCCAGCTCTTTGCGGATAGCATCGCTGGTGGCGAAATCGCGCCGGTCGCGCGCGGCTTTACGCTGGCGGATGAGAAGTGCCACAAGGGCATCCGTTACCGTGGACGGCGTGGACTCGTTGGACGCCGCTATGCTGGGTATAATTCCCAAAATATTTCCGGCAAGCGCTTCCCACGTTGCACGCAATCCCGCCAAGGATTCTTTCTCATTGGCCGCTATTGCAGAATTGGTTTCCGCTGCAAGATCATACAGTACGGCTAATGCCCTGGCCGTATTGAAGTCATCGTCCATCGCTTCGATGAATTGCTGTCCAAGCGGATTGTCAGATCTCAATGCGGTTCGTTCCGTCCCTTTGGTCGCTTGCACAAGCCGGTGATAGCTACCCAGCAATTTCTGATAGCCCGCATCGGCAGCCGCAATCGCCTCCTCCGTAAACTCCGTAGTGCTTCGGTAATGCGATTGCAAAATCGTAAACCGGAGTGAGAGCGGATCGTACTGCTTATATAAATCCCGCAAATATGCCGAGTTCCCGAGCGACTTGCCCATTTTCACGCCGCCGGTGGTAACCATGTTGTTGTGCATCCAATATTTGGCAAATTTCTTGCCCTCTGCGCATTCCGATTGGGCAATTTCGCATTCGTGATGAGGAAATTGGTTTTCCAGGCCTCCGCCATGAATGTCGATCATGTAGTCGCTCTTGTCCCTCTCGTCCTTCGGCAATGAATAGTAAAGATATTTTTCAGACATGGCCGAGCACTCGATGTGCCATCCTGGGAACCCCATGCCCCAGGGCGAAGGCCACTGCAGGATATGCCCCTTCTCGGCGCGTTTCCACAGCGCGAAATCCTGTGGCGAGCGTTTGTCCGAGCGTTCTTCCACGCGCCCGCTCGATTCCTGCTCTTCGGTCTTGCGGCCCGAGAGCTTGCCGTAATCCTTATCTTTGGAGACATCGAAGTAAACGTTCCCGCCCGCTTCGTAGGCGTAACTTTTTGCAAGCAATTCCTTGATAAGCTCGATCTGCTCGATAATGTGGCCGGTGGCACGTGGCGAAATATCCGGCCGCAGGATATTGAGGGCATCCATATCCTCGAAGTAGCGGCGCGTATAATATTCCGCCACTTCCATCGGATGCTTATGTTCTTTGCGGCTCTGGGCTTCGAGTTTGTCCTCGCCGCCGACATCGGCATTGTCCGTCATGTGACCCACGTCGGTGATATTCTGAACGTAGGTAACTTTCCGGTCCGGGTAGCGGAAGCGTAGGTAGCGATTTACGATGTCCGCCGTGATATACGCCTTCGCGTGCCCCACATGAGCATCGCCATAGACGGTAGGTCCGCAAAAGTACACGCCGATCCGGCCTGGGTGAATCGGCTTAAATTCTTCTTTTTTGCGGGTGAGAGTATTGTATATCTCGAGTGGCACGTTCTAAAAGTGAAAAGTGGATAGAAGATAACTATCCTCTATCCACTATCCGTTCGCTTTTTGATAAATTCTATCGGCCTCAGTTCGTTCCGCCGCCACCCATGCCGGTAGGCATAGGGCGATACTTAATATCGGTCGGAGGCACGAACAGCGCATCATCGAGCTTCTTCGTCTCATACTTAACGAATACAAGGGACTGGGCAACCTGGCCGTCTACGGTTGCAATGACCTTCACCGGGGTCAGTCCCTTTTTAGCCAACTGCTCAAACGCTTCCTGGCTTGCCTCGTCCTGATGCGGCTGTTCGAGCATGGCGTTAGAAATCGACTTCACGACATCCTCGGAAAAATCGGGCGTTGCCCAAAGCGAAAGGCTCCCGTCCGGAATCTTAACGGTGTACTCATTGGACACATGACCCGCAATTGTATCCTGCTTCCCGGTTTCCGCAAGGACTGTATCGGCAGTGGGATTACTCGCCTGATCAGAATCTTCGGTAGTCATTCCCATTTTCATTGACTCCATTACGAGATAATATTTTTTCTGATGGTCCGCGTGAACACAATAGGTCTTGACGAGACCCTGCATCCCCATATCCATTTCTTGTTCCACTTTTCCATCCTTGCAGTTCATGGTAACCGTGTGGGGCTCGTTATCCTGAGTGGGCATGGTCAGCGTCCATGTAACAGAGCCTTCGAATGGTTTCTCCTGGGCATAAAGGCTAATGACCGGCACAAGTAAAAAAAGAAAGAATAGTGCGGAATATCGAGGAAATTGCTTCATAATAATGGATTGGGGAAAATGTGAACCAGCCGAACCGAGCCGGTAAAAGAAGAGTGCCAATAATCCTGGCACTCTGCTTGAGCATTAATTCATAAATGACACTTTCACTATCATCGCCATGGACCTTTGGCAAATTACGCGCGATGGAACTCGTGCGCCGCATCTGGAAGGAGATGACCCAGGACCGCATCTTCGATTCCGCCGCTGCTCTTTCCTACTATCTGATGCTTTCGTTCTTTCCGTTTCTCATCTTTTTCCTTACGATTTTAGCCCTCATCTCTCCGGGAGTGGACAAGCCCTCTCTGCTGGATTCCCTACTGGCGATGGCTGGACAAGTAGTGCCCGCTAAAGCATTTTTCCCTATCGCTGTAGCGGTGGAGCGGCTTGCATTAAATTCTAACGGTGGGTTACTGACTTTTGGCCTCGCCGGTACATTGTGGGCCGCCGCCAGCGGCGTAATGTCCATTATGGATGGGCTCGATCGCGCGTATGAGGTGAAGGAAACTCGCTCGTTTCTGCTTAAAGGTGCCATTGCCATCGCACTTACCATTGGGTTTACCATCCTCGCGATTTTAGGCGCCGGCCTCTTCGTTGCCGGCGATGCGGTGGGTAACCTCTTAGCTCATCTTGTAAATGCCCGATGGGCGGCGTGGACGGGAACTGCCCTTTCACTAATGTTCGGGCTGGCCGCAATGATTGCCGGGTTCGGACTCATGCATTACTTTGGCCCGAATGTAAAACGAGATGATCGGTACTTCTTTACCCCCGGGTCCGTGTTCGGAATCCTGCTCTTCCTGATTGCCTCCTTCGGACTTTCCATCTATATCCGTGTTTCGGGAAGTTTTGGCTCCTCGGTATATGGTGCCTTTGGCGGAGTCATTGTCCTGTTGCTCTGGCTTTATTTCCTCGGGCTTGCAATCCTGATTGGTGGGGAGCTAAATTCTGAAATCGCAAAGGCATCGAACCGCTCTACTTGATCGAGAAATACTTTGCGCTCGGATGGTGTGTGATAATAGCCGTGGTAGATTGTTCGGGCTCCAAATGGTATTCCTCCGTAAGCGTGACATCGATTCGTTCCGGGCGGATAAGTTCGAAGAGCTTGGTCTGGTCTTCGAGGTTCGGGCATGCGGGATATCCGAAGGAATACCGGGAACCCTGATAGCCCTGACTAAAGAGCCGCGTGATTTCGGCGGCATCGTTCCCGGCGATACCCAGTTCCGTGCGGACAATTTTGTGCCAATACTCCGCCAGCGCCTCTGCTGTTTCTACCGAAAGGCCGTGGAGATAAAGATAATCGGTGTATTCGTTGGCTTCGAAAAGCCGTTTGGTATAACGGCTGGCTTCGCGTCCCACGGTGACGGCGGTAAAGGCCACGACATCCGGCTGGTTGCGCCGCACGGCTTCCTCTCTCGGCAAAAAGAAATCGCTCAGGCACAGCCGGCGTGCCGTTGGCTGGCGGGGGAAGGTGAAGCGCTGCCATTCTTGCAGATCCTCCAATTCGGTGGACCGGCCCCATGTGTTGTACAGGAAAGATCGGTCCAATCCGCGGGGTTGCAGCACCACCAAATCTTCTCCCTCCGACCAGCACGGGAAATACCCATACACGACGTTGGGAACCAGCATCTTGTCGCGCTTGGCACGTAGCTTTAGCTCCTGAAGCTTGGGCCGGGCAACATCTTCAATTAACTTCGCAAATTCTTCGGGCGACTTCTTACCCCGCTTCATTTGCCATTGCCCTCGAAAGAGGGCAACCTCATTCAGGTATTCCCATACCTTCTCGATTTTAATATCCTCCACCACCCGCGATCCCCAGAAGGGCGGCACGGGAACTGGATTATCATGTGGCGTGGCGCTCGTGCGCACCAGCTTTTCGGTGCCTTCTGCCATTTCAATCTTCCGAACCGCGACCGGGAACTCGGCGATCGCTTCCTCCATGGCCTCAAGCTCTACGTTCTTTTCCGCGGCATCGGTGGTCTTTTTCGGATGCTGAAGCCACGGCAGCACGCGACTGGCCATCAGTATTTTCGATTCCGCGCCGGTGGCGTTGTCTAATGCTTCTTCCAAGACTTCGGAAGCGCGGTCGGTGGACGGTGTGGACTGCTTGGAAGCGACGGGCATTGTGGATGGAGCTGCACCGCCTTTCAAATGTTCCATGAAGTGCAGCCCATCGAACGCGTCCTGAGCGTAGGAAAGCGAGCCGGTATATAGCGCCCGCAAATCCTTTTCTACAAACTTTCGCGTCAGCGCGGCACCGCCCAGGACAACCGGAATGCGGATATTCCGCGACTCCATCACCTCCAGGTTCTCCTTCATAATGGCCGTGGATTTTACGAGCAGACCCGACATGCCCAGCGCGTCTGCATGTTCCCGTGTGACCGCTTCGAGCATCGGCTCCAAGGCCACCTTGATTCCCAGGTTCACGACCCGGTAACCATTGTTCGTCAGAATGATATCGACCAGGTTTTTGCCGATGTCGTGCACATCTCCTTTGACAGTAGCAAGCACCATTACCCCTTTGGACTGCTCGCCCTCGACTTTCTCCATAAAGGGTTCCAGAAACTTCACGGCGGCTTTCATTGTCTCGGCGGATTGGAGAACAAACGGCAACTGCATTTCGCCGGCGCCGAAAAGATCTCCCACGACTTTCATTCCACTAAGCAGAATATTGTTTACGATATCGAGCGCGGCATATTTTTCGAGCGCCTCGCGCAGGTCATCGTCCAGCCCAAGCTTATCGCCATCGATGATGCGCTGCTTGAGCTTCTCTTCGACAGTCATTCCGGCGTAGGAAACGGTCTCGCTCTTTGCCGACTTCGCATCGGCATAATGCGCGAGGAATTCCTTCAGCGGATCATAGGTGCAAATAAGTTCTCGTTCCAAAATCAGCCCTTTTTAGTCTCTGCCAATAAAAAACCCGAAGCGACCTTCGACGCTCCGGGTACCAAAACTGCGTCGCTTTAGCACATTCTTTAACGTGGCGGCAAGCTATCGGTCAAAGCACCACAGAAGCTTTTAACGGAGTGAACTCTACTTTAGTTTGAAGCGGGAAGCCGAGTTCACTGAAAACGACTTCGGATTGTCATTCCCGCAAACGCAGGAATCCAGAATTTCGCAATTGACAAAGGTTTCAGGAGTTCCAATAGCCTGAATCCCCGCATTCGCTGGAATGACAAAAATTGTTGCGTTTTCAGCAAACTCGAAGGGGCAGTGGTTCCAAAAGTCGGGCAATCCATGATTTTTCTTTTTAGAGAAGCGCTGTCGTTAAATTACAGGCAACCACTCCACGCTTTTCGTGTTCCTATCAATATGCGCCTCGGGATTATTATAGGGCTTTCCCTCATCGTTTCACTGGCAGTCGGTGCTAATGCCCAGCCGGTAAACGTGCGCATTAGCGATCCGAGCCTGCGCTATCCGGAAGAGGTTTCGATTGCGGTGAACCCGCGCAATCCGCTGGAACTTGCGGCCGGCTCCAACATTAATTTGCTCTATACCTCCTCAGACGGAGGATGGACCTGGCACTGGCGAACCATTTCTTCTCCCTATGGCGTCTGGGGCGATCCGAATTTGCTCTTCGACGATTCCGGCGTGCTTTATTATGAGCATCTTTCTGGCCGGAACTGGCAGGACTCGGAATTTCTCTGGCGCATCGTCGTCCAACGTTCCACCGATGCGGGATTATCCTTCGATTCGGGTGAAGAGATTGGGCTGTATCCGCCCACGATGCAGGATAAGGCCTGGCTGGGCCTCGATCGCTCGCAGACGCTCAGCAATGGAACGATTTTTACCTCCTGGAATGAGGACGATAAGTACGGCAGCCGAAAGCCCAGCGATAGCTCGCGCATCTTCTTTTCTGAAAGCACCAATCGCGGCCAAAGCTGGTGCAATCGCGTGCGGGTGGACAACTGGGGTGGCGATTGTATTGACTCGAGCGGAACCGTCGAAGGCGCGGTGACCGCATCCGGTCCAAATGGGGAAATTTATATTGTCTGGTCGGGGCATAATAAAATATTCTTCGATGAGTCAACGAATGGCGGAAAGTCCTTCGGAACGGAACGTGCTATTGCCGATCAGCCCGGCGGATGGGATTTTGTCGTGCCCGGAATTTTTCGTGCCAACGGGTTCCCAATGATCGTGAGCGATTTGAATCCGCAATCGCCTTATTACGGTCGCCTCTACGTGACCTGGTCCGACCAACGCCGCGGTGTGACCGACGTATATTCTATTTACTCTGCCGACGGTGGGCTGACCTGGAGCAAACCACTCCGCGTTAATACGGATAGCGCGATGAACCACCACTTCTTTCCGAGCATGACCATCGATCCCGTCACCGGGCACGTCTTCGTCGTTTTTTATGACCGTCGCAATTACGTGGATAGTGAAACCGACGTCTATCTCGCGCGCTCGATTGATGGCGGACTCAGCTTCGACAACCAGCGCATCAGCCAATCAGCATTCGGTCCGGATTCCGGCGTGTTTTTTGGCGATTATATTCACATTACGGCATACGACCATCACGTCTATCCAGTCTGGATGCGCATGGACGATAGCGCGCTTAGTGTATGGACAGCCCTCGTACTCGATACAGCAATGGGTCCTTCTTCTTCCGTCCAAGCTGCAACGGTAGAACAAACCGCACTCTCTTCCACCGGTACTCCGGCAAATCCAGGTATTACATTTGTCACCGCTCACAGCGGCCCAGTTGAAATTGGATTATATGACATGCTTGGGCGGCGCATGGCCACCCTCATCAATGGAACGTACGGAACCGGGGAATGCCATTTCGGAATTCCAGACCGCGTTCCGAATGGAATGTACATCGCACGGCTCCGATCGGGTGGCGATGAGCGTGTAACGAAAGTGTTTGTGGACCGGTGACATGCCTTTGATTCCGTCACAAGAATGCCTTATCCCGCGACCGAACCTGCCGCGGGACCGGAAAAAAGTCGAAAAGCAATCTTCAGAGGTCTTTGATCGTAAAGCCTTCCGGAACCTCGAACTTGGATTCAGGAATCGCGGCATTCTCGTCGATTGCAGTAACAATGGAATTCATCTGCATCCCACTCACGGTGGTCTGTGTGTGCATTGGGATTCCGTTCCACGCGCTGACGCGGCCTTTGATCATGGAACTGTTCATCGAATACACATCGCACGTTTTGCCGGCAACCTGCTCGGTGCCTTCCTGCTGAATGTGATATTCTTGAATCTCATGGTCGGTTAGATGCGAGTAATCCATATCCGCGCTCACGGCCATCCCTTTCATCCGCGTGCAGGTCTTTTGGTCATAGTTTACCGTATAGAGGTAACCATCCTTCGTAAAAGCGAGCGTGTGAATTTTAATACCGCTCACATCGCCGACGGTTTCGCGCGCTTCTCGGGCACCATAGTTATCGAAGTATAGCGTTTCGGTCGTGTGCTCTTTCAGCGAAGGCATCTCGGTTGAACTGGTAACCACTGCCGACTTAATTTTATACTTCCCTGACGTTGGAGATGCGGTGGCCGGAGCGGTTGAAGCCGCAGCCTGCGCGGTGGAATCGTTCGCCGGAACAGCTTCGGGTCCCTTTTTACCGCAGGAGCCAAGCGCAATGGAAGTGGCAATAAGTAGTGTAACGAAAAAAGTAGGTTTCATAGGAGGATAAAAAATAATTAATGGGAGTACAAAAATACATCAAAATCCCAGGGGGATTTCTAATTTCATAATTCCGCGTGTAGCCGCACAATAGAAATGTCATGGTTTTAGGCACAATAGAAATGTCAGGGTTTCTGTATGCCTTGATGTGTGTGCTCGACC
>JAKAIL010000072.1 GCA_021825235.1 Bacteroidota bacterium
CTCGATGTCCCTGGGGGATGACTCCGGCGCGTATGCATATTTCGCGCGTGCTGCCTCAAGTCACGCGGGCATTTCGGAACCACATTACTACCTGGGAGTGATCGATCTTGGGTGGGCGCGGACGACCGATGCGGCTAAAGAAATGGCCACTGCTATTTCGCTTCAACCCGATGAGCCGCTATATGCTGTCGGACTCGGCCAGGTACAAATCAGGGAGGGGGATACCACGGAGGCAGAACGTAATTTCCGGAAGGCGCTCATGCTATACTCCGAACGGTATAGGGTTTCTGATATGGAAGATATTGTGGTCCTCGGCCGGCAATTAGAATCGCTTGGGATGACCCACGAAGTTATGCTTGCTTCATCGCTTCTGCGGGAATTGGAGTCTCAGGAATATACCAAATAATTAGTTATTCACATTTCTATTGGGAATGTAGGACAACTTGGTGATTTTAGTGTTCCATTACACGAATTCCGAGTATTTTAGCGAAGGACTGTTTCCAGTCCTTGCATTGCTTATTAGTACAAAATCGAATTCGGTAAAAATTCGATTCAGCTTATAGTTATTTAGGTACTCCGAACGGGAAAAGGTTGCTTTCCAGACGGGGTTGTTGCATTTATGGCTGGAGCTTTTAATAGCCATAACCCTCGCCGGTAATCAGGTTGCGATCGCTGGCTTCGAGGGGAATTACGCCATCCAATGAGGTTGCACTCAGGCGAAAATTCAAAAATATAATCATTTTGGCACTTAGGGCCTATCCCGGTTGCGGAATACAGCCTATTTGACCAATTCCAATTCTTCCATTTTTACCTTATCCGGCCTTTTAAATCCGGAGCGGTTGGCTTTACACAAAATTCTGCTTCAAGCCAAAAGTTTAACGAATTGACAAGGATTGATTTCGAGCGTCCATTATGGATTCCGAAACGGCCTTGATTTGACCCACAGCCCTTATTCCTACAACAATGACTAACACCTACAAGAAGTTTTCCACAGTCGTAGCCGCCCTCGTGATCGGTGTGCTATCGATTTATGCCACGTCTCTGACTTTTAACAGCACAAACCAGACCGCCTATCAGACGACTGCGACGCTCAATATGCAGTCCGGCGGTCAAATTCAGGTGACGATGGCTCCTGGCCAGACCGTTCCGACACAGATCAATAACGATGCGGTAGTCGGCGTAACGCTCTACGGAGCGTTTGTTCCGGCCGGATCGAACGCCGTTGTGCCATCGCCAAATGGCGGCATTCAGCTTATGTGGCAGATGGCAGGTTCTACTGCAGTCGGAATCAATTGCGAGCCGCTGCCTGGCGGAGGAACTCTCAGCTAAATAATTAGCTGAAAGAAAATTTTAGGTGAGGCCTCACGCTCCGGCGTGAGGTCTGGAGAAGTGCTGAAAAGTACTTTTCAACACTTTGGCCCACTTTGGGCCACTTGTGCTTTGCCATTATTCGACCGAGTCTTGCCCCGAAACGGTTGCAGCATAATGGTTTAGCCTGAAAAATGATGCGGGCTTGGAAGGTCGTTCGCCGATGCGCGAGCGGCCTGAGACCGTTTTCTTTTATCTCTCTAATGTTGTGAGAATTACTAAGTAAATTGGTATTGCGTGGCTTCCCTTGCCTCGTAATTTTGTATATCAGTTTTTTGTCAGGGTAAAACAAGGCGAATTCCTTAGCCGAGATTCACTAAGAAACCCAGGACGACCGGCCGAATTAGCCGGGTAAGTCTGACAGAAAAGCCGATGAAACTGAATACAAAGACGAGAACGCGAGGATAAGATGAATCCACTGCTGTACAGGCCACCGACATTAGAAGAGATAGAGCTGAAGTCCTACCGTCCGCCGCCGGCGGAAGACGGTGGGCCGCACTTCATGTTCGACGGCAACGTGCTGACGCTCCAGGAGTTTAGGTACTTCCTGGCGAACGTGCAGGAGCCGGTAATCGTAGCAGGCGCAGCCACTACGGAGCCGAACCTCGTGCACTTGTTCGATTCGCGCGACGCCTTCGAAGACTGGGGTAGCCATACGTACCTCGCGTACTACTTCGAGCGGATTAACGAGATCATCCATCGGTTCCGCCATCCGGAAGCCGCAGCGGACCGGAAGCACGGTGTAGGTTTCATCGCGAACGTGCCTGATGGGCGCGATATGAGCGAGCTGCCGACCAACTGGCCGATCACACAGACGCCGCAGGCTACCTTATATGAGAACAAAGGTTTTACCGGTCGGGAAGTGAGCATCGGCACCGCGGCAATTACCGATTTGGGCGAGTTCAATTTTTCGAACATTGCCAGCTCGGCCCGCGTGCAGGGGGTGCTCATGCTTTCGGACCGCGTCAATTTTGGCGGCTACCGGTTCTACATCACCGGCGAGCCACGGATCTACGTACCGGATATGACGCGCTGGGGCTTCGACAAAGCCGCGCGTTCGGCCGTGCTCATTTAATTTTAGCGATACACAATTTGCCTTCGGGCAATAAAAAGCAACCAAACCTCGATTGGCATTTCAGAGCCAGTGCGAGGAGAGCAACCAAACCAAACTCTCACCTCGGCGCGCGGGGTTCGAAAAGTATCCTGCGCGCCCAAGTGTACTAAAGCAAGCGCGGACGCTGCAACCGTCCGCAACGGATGATTCACACATCCGATGAAAGCAACCAGCGGTGCAATTCCGCGGCGGACTTACCGTCCGCATGTCTCACCAGGGGGGAGGCCCACAGCTACGAAAGCTGTGGGCCTCTTCTTTTATATCCGGTTGCTCCTAAAACGGGCATTCTGAACCTATATCCTTAAAAAAATGTATTTTATGCCCAATAATAATATCTTTAAGACATTTTTATAATAATTTATGCCAGAGACCCAAGGCCAGCGACTACGCCGAATTCGAAAAGAGCGTGGGATTAAGCAAAGCTTTATTGCCGAGGAGGCCCATATCACACAAGCCCATTTAAGCCGGATCGAAAACGATGAGTCCGGAGTAACGGATAACACCCTTCGAGCGATTGCGGAAGTCATCGGCGTGCCGTTCGAGGAACTCGTGGTGCGGAAAGATTCGAAGAAGGACCCAGGGTTCCACAGCATTGACGAAGTGCTTTCGAGCGAGGCTGCGATGATCCGGTTCCTGAATGGCGAGCGCCCGGACAAAGAGACCTACGAATGGATCCGGCGATCGCTTGCCGTAATTCGGTCGGAAGTCCGCCGCCGCAACGATGCAATGAAGGGCCTCTACTAAAATTGTCGTATCTTAGTCTATCGTTTGATAGGCACCTATGGATACGGAGACCTTCTCGACCAGAAATCGCTCGACGGTATTTCTTCATCTTGCACGCGAAATTCGCAGCCGGTTCGATCCGCGCAATATCGAATCGGTAGCCGCAGCGAGCGATATTGTTCTCGTTCGGTCGTCCGGGCCGGAAAACCGCGAAGCGGGGTTCGCGTATATCGAGTACGTTCGGCGTCCGGTCTTTGTTGAAAGCTTATCGCATCCGGAGGAACCCATTCGCGTTTGGGGCCGGAGCCGGCTGGAACCATTGCGCTCCATCGTGCTCAATACCAACTCGGGTATTCCGGAATGGGAAATCTTCTGGCACGAGTATTACCATTTGTTTTATTCGCCGCAGGGCCTTCAACATGGCGAACGCTTCGAGCATCACTATTCCACGGAAGGCGTGCTTCACTCGCGCGAAGAACGTCGCGCGGACGAATTCGCCGCCGCCGTCCTCGCGCCGGAATTAGTGGAGTGTGGCCCGAAACCAAATGCCACCGCGGCAGAAATTGCTGAGGAATTCGATATGAGCGAGCGATTAGTACAACGAGCAATTGCTTTGCTCTCGTATTCCCTCCAGAGTCCGGAAGGGCATTGAACTGCGATGCTTTTACCGGTTATTTTACTGCAAGAATAGATCCAATTTTACCGCGCAGACGGCTCACAAAATCAGCGGTGCTGAGCCCGGTGCCAAATCCGAAATCGTTCCAGGGATTATAGACGATCCCTCCCTGTACCGGATAGACGCTCATTAAGGAAGAAAAGCTTTGGAGATCCGTTGGACTGCTCCCCGTTGCAAGCATGGGCATGAGCGTCATGTATCTGCCGGTCGAATCTCCACCGAGTCCGACCTATTTGGTCCGGGAGGTAATTGCGCTCGACTATTGATCGCGGCGAGTGCTATAAACGCGAGGACGATAGGAAAGGGGCGGATATTTTGCCGAACATTCATACTTTGTTCGATTCGATTAACAGCGATGAGAGCATGAATAATTTTTGAGTTATAAGCGTACGTCGAGTTGCAGTGCCGCGGTAAAATCTGACGTCCCGGTGTGGGCCGTAAGGCCGCTGCCTAATGTGCGGGGCGTGTCGTATATCGTTCCGGCAAGATAGGCGGAGCAGGAAAGCGCGTGCGTGGCACGCACGGTTGCACGGAGCGCCACGCGCCAGCCAAGCCCATCGAAGGGATTTACCGTCGCAGCTCCCGGAGCGCCCGATTCATACAGCCACATGGCGGCGGTGGAGGATCCCGTCTGGAAGCGTGTGGTGGTACCCATTAGTTCGCTTCGAATCGCGGGAACGGGAACTCGCACTTCTTCGGAAGCCGACCATCCGCCCTGCACGTTCGTGAGAACATAGCGCACGTCCTCGAAGCGCGTTCGGAAACTTCCCACACGCGTGTGGTAAGCGGCTTCCAGCCGAAGATGCGTCGTTTCTCCTTGAACAGTGGCGTAGCCGGTGCCGCTGGTGTCCGAAGCAACAGTGGCGTCCTGTTCATCGCGGAGCGTGGCGCGGAGATCGAGCGAGTTCGTGGCTCGAACGGTGGTCGAGACGAGGTAATCGCGCTTTTGTTTGCCGAAGAGATCGCCTAACGGGACGATTTCCGTCTGGAGCCGCGCGTAGGCATCGAGCTTTAGCCGGCCAGGAATCGGCGCGAGTTCCACGCCGATATAATAGCCGTCCATATTGGCAATGCCGCTGGTCCCTGCGCCGGAGACTTCTCCAAACGGCGACAAAAAACCGAGCGGAACATGGCTATACATCATCGAGAACGAATAGTTCTTTTGCGGCGCAAACACGGCGTATGCTGAGAGTGCTGTCCGGCGAAGGGTATCGTTTGCAGACACTGCCGCTTCCGCCGATGCCGACCATTTGTTACCAATCGCAAGCACATCCGCTCCCAGTACGCCGAGATTCCTTCCAATAAAAGGCACGGTTGCCGTTCCCGCGAAGGAACGGTCATACGTTAACTCGTAGGCCGAAGCGCCCGCTTTCAGAAAAAGGCGTGCAGTATCCGGAGCCGCGAATTCTATATGCGCGCCAATGGCCCGGATGGTTGCCGCATTCGCGCGCGAAAGTTCGTCCTGCGTCTGATGTAATCCGGTGGAGTAGATTGTGCGAATAGTGTCATTGACAACATTGGCATCGACGGCGCGACTGGAAGCAAAAAACAGCAGATGTGCAGGACCTGCCATCAGTTCCATCGCGCCGCCGCGAAGACTTCTTGCGGAATTCCGAAGCGTCCCGCGGATTCCGAACGCTCGCTGCTCGATGCCGCTGGCCGCAGCCCGCATTTCCGACTGGCCGATGCCTCCGCCAAACACAAGCCCGTTGCCAAAGGCCAGCGCATACTCTCCGGCAATGGCGTGTTCAATACGAACGGCATTCGAAATAGGAACTGGGTATCGGAGCATCAGAAAGCCTCCCAAGTGCTCGGTGAAGCTCGGTTCCCACGGCTGCTTCTGCTCCAGCGCGCTCAGGGCGAGCATGTGGGAAGTTGCGCGAAGTTGATTATAAAAACCCATCGGAGTTCCCAAATACGACCCGGTCCGATATCCCTGCTGGGCATTGGCATCGAGGGGTTGGCTTTCGCGGCTGCGAAGGGTAACCGCAGCCGGGCCGGCTGCACCCGCTGGGGTTGCAAGCTGCTCACGCGCGATCGCATGGGCCTCTATCCAGCTTATCGTGGGATTTGCATGGAGCTCGGCAAGCCCGGTTCCCATCGTCATGGGAAGCCCCTCGAGATATTCGTTCACCTCGTCCGGATCCACCTCGCTGAGGCCGGGATCGTCCAGGATACGGCGTGCCTCATCATCCTCGATGGAGTCCGCAACAAATGGAAGGGCAGGAATACTATTGGAGATGGTTTGCGCTCCTGCACGAGCACAAAGCGAGAGAATCAGACCGGCAAAAGCAAAGGATGCTATCTTCACAAGAGGAAGCCGATACCAAACGTAACCGTGGTTCCCAGAATGGGATCGCGTATGGCCGAAAAGTCCGCAATGAAGGTTCCGGACAGAATACCGAAGCCGCCAGAAATCTGTGCTCCGGAATTCCTTCCAAATCCGCTAACGGTGCCAACGCGAAGAAACAGGTACTGATCGAAGGCATATTGCACGCCGAAATGATACATGCTCGAAGTCGAATCGGTCGGCGCGACGGCGCCATCGACGGTCAACTCATCGAGCGGCCTCCAGGATAAGCCGAAAAGTGCAGAAAGCGGTTCCATCGGACGGTCCTGACTGTTATAAATCGTAACGAGATGCGTGACGGTTACGCCAGCCGCAAGCTGTGGGAACAAATCGAATGTCGCGCCCAGGTCTGCCGTCATTTCATCGAGCGGCAAATAGGGCTCATTGACACCAAAGACCTCCTCAGCATATCGCGCGCGAACGCCAACCGATGCAAAGCGTGCGTTCGCGCCGGTATCGCTCACGTGGAACGTTTTAGCGGCCTGAATGCCGAATGATTCCCAGGAGTACCCAATATCCGGAAACTCATTTCGCACGAAACTTGCGCCGAATAGAAGACCGGCATCAGTCGAAAAATCGCCGTTTACGCCGGCCGTCCAGGTGCCGGAAAGATTATTGGGCGCGGGTGCCAGCATCGTGCGGATATGTGAAAACGTATCCGCGCGCATTGCTGGGTTCGGCGACCATTCGTCCGCCGGCATGGCAACTTCGCTTTGGCCGAGCGCCAGGGAATAGGGTGATGCATCCGAAGGAATACTCTGCGCATAAAGCAAGCGAGCGGTGGCAAGAAGTGCGAGGATGAGGAGCGAGGCTCGTAGTACCATGGATCGCTCAAGAGAACACTACCAGCCTCCGGAGATGTTCTCGCGTCCCCAGAATTTGCTGTGGTGCTTGCCCGCGTGGCGGAATAGGTAGACGCAACGGACTTAAAATCCGTTGGCCGCAAGGCCGTGCCGGTTCGAGTCCGGCCGTGGGCACAAAGAAGATCGAAATAGTCCCCCGGATTTACCTTGCCTACATTTCCCGCAGAACAGGTAATTGAGCGTCTGAATTGTATGGGATCATGTTACCAATGGCATTTACTTGGCGGGCTTCTTGTTGATTTTTTTTGAGTTAGAACTTACGTCTCCGCCGATGTACATCCCGGTCACCTCCTCCGGCTTAGCGCCACTAACATTCACCAGCATTTATTTCATTGGTCTCGATGCGGACAATTATTATGTATCGCACATGCCCCAAAATCCGTTACCGCCGGATGCGGTGGATTCCATCGGTATTCAGTTTACTCCAACCATCGAGGGCCTGCCGGACGCACGTGTGGTGATTAACACGAATGCGGTGAATAATCCATCCGATACCATTCCGCTGTACGGTATTGGAGTGTTGCCGCACCTCGTGCTTACGGTGCAGCCGCCGGGTTCCGGAAATACCGTCATGTTCGATTCCGTGGCATTGGGCGACTCCGTGTGCCAGACGGTAACACTCACGAATACGGGGACCGACACGCTCTTTATTCAAAACAAATCGTGACCTACGGCGATTACGATTTTAGCTTCTATCCGCTTACCGGCTCGGATACCATCATCCTGCCCGGCGGGGATTCGCAAATGGTTAACGTCTGTTGGGAACGTTAACGGGCACCGGGTTCACGCTGATTCCGCCGCTTACCAGTTTGTCCATTGCGCCGGGCGATACGACGCAGTTCTGCGTATCGTTTACGCCCGCTGCGATTGGCGCAGCGAGTGGATCCGCCCAGGTAACGGGCGGACCATCCCCGCAGCAGGTAACTTTAAGTGGAATGGGAGCGGGCGTCATCGCAACGGCAACAGGAGCCCCGATGAACCCGGTTACCATTGGCATGTGCGATACATTCCGAGTAAGTGTACGGAATTCGGGCAATGTTGCCTGGACTCCCGGTAGCGGGCATATTACCGGCGCGGATTCTGCGGACTTCACGATTGAAAGCGGGCCAACACCTTCCGTGATTCCGCAGGGAGATTCCGCAACGGTGCTGATAAACTTCTGCCCGAAGCTAAATGGGCCGGAGCCTGTCACCTTGCTATTCCCGAATGCCAGCCCCAAGCCCGTGTCGGCGTTCAGCTATACTTTCACCGGCACGGGAACTACTTTGGGAGTGACTGCGAGGACCGAAGAAGCCGGGTTCTCCCTGGACCAAAGCTATCCGAATCCGACAACCGGAAGGGCGGTAATTACCTTTACGCTTCCAAATCCAGCGCAAGTCACGTTGCGCCTGATGGATATGACAGGAAAAGTAAGGAACACCGCGATTTCGAACGAAACCTATGGGCCGGGCGAGCAGAATGTGAATCTCGATCTTTCAGGCCTTGCCAACGGCGATTACATATACCAGTTAATCGCAACAAATTCGAATGGGCAGGTGATTACGCTCTCGAGAAAGCTTTCACTCGAACGGTAGCTTTTTGGACTGTTTTTACAAGCATAAGTCGTTCAATATTATTGGCCGCGAGCGCAAAGCTCGCGGCCATTTTTTTGCTGCCAACGGATTTGGCTTTCAAAAGTGCATATTTGGAGTGTCTTGGATTCCTGTCTTCCCCACTTTCGTGTGGACGGGCATGACAAGAGGGTGTCGTTTTTTGCGCTTTGCGGTATGATTTCAAATTCTGTCATTCCCTCGAATGCGGGAATCCTTAATTTCTTTTGCTCACGTAAGTTTTTTTTACAAGCGTCGAAAAAATTTTACGGTAAAAGAAGGTTTTACCGAACGGAATTGGCAAAAACAGCCCGGTTTTGAACTTGGCACAATCCTGCATATATTCCAAGACAAATACAAGCATCAGGGAGAGCGAAAAACGAGTTGCATTCCGATGATAAAAGCTCCTCCCTAAATAGACGACAAGAAAAAGGCGACAAAGGGGATGGCGAAAGCCACCCCTTTTTTCTTTCAACTCGTGGAATTCCGGCCATTACGTTGGCAATGGCATGAGTTTTCGCCCTTATTAGATAAATGCAATAAATTAATCAAAAAACGCAATATTGGACAAGTTATTCGTAAAAGCGTCAAATTTTTAGAATGATATTCGTAAAGTTTTTTTACGGTCTTGAATGTGACTATTAAGGATCTAATACTCGAAGAAATGGCCCTCGTGCCCGTGTTCGAAAAATACGGGATTGACTATTGTTGCGGTGGCAGCGAGACCTTGGAATCCGTTTGCCGCACAAAGGGGCTCGATACCGATCGCGTGCGCCATGAGGTGGAGATGGTCCGCCGGGTTCGCCCTTACCATCCGATCCACGCGACGCTATGGGATCTGGAGTTCCTGGTGGACTACATTGTGAAGAACCACCACACGTATTTGCGCGAGAGCATACCGATGCTGACCGCGCAACTCAATAAGCTGACCCGCGAAGAAGGGGAGCGGTATCCCTATCTCAAACAGGTAGCCTTACTGTTTACGCGGACGGTCCAGGGGTTCGAACTTCACATGCGCAAAGAGGAAATGCTCCTCTTTCCGTATATCAAATCGCTGGAATCCGCTCGCGAGGTTTCGAGGCCGAAACCGATTGCACCGCTGCTTAGCCTCGAAGCGCCCATTGACCACATGCGGGAGCACCATGCCGAGACGACCCAGGCGTTCGCGAAGATTCGTGCGCTGCTCTCGGATTATGCTATCCCCGAAGATGCTTCCGTGACGCACCGGGCTGTCCTTCAGGGTTTACAGGATTTCGAGATCGATATTCATCAGCACCTCCATCTCGAAAACAACATTTTATTTGTCCGGGCTCGCGAACTGGAGCGGACGTTTAAGTGAACAGGCAGCATGGAAACCACACTCTCCGCTCCAAAGCCCCTTCGGCGGTCCGAACGCCTGCGAAAGCCCGCACCCCTGCGCGAGTTGCCACAGCGCGAGGAATTGATCCAGCTCTTTGCACGCTACGATGTACCCGCGCCACGATACACGAGCTATCCGCCGGCCACGCAGTTTGGGAACTACGATGCCTCGGGCTATATCGGCCATATCGCGCAGGCCACGCACGACGATCCCTCGGAAATTTCGCTTTACGTCCATTTGCCGTTTTGCGACACGCTGTGCTATTTCTGCGGGTGTACGATGATCGTTTCGAACAACCGCGAAAAGATTGCCGAGTATATCCGCTATCTAAAGCGTGAAATAACGTTGGTGGCCGGTGCATTCGAATCGCAGCCAGTCGTAGTCCAAATGCACTGGGGCGGTGGCAGCCCGACGCATCTTCTGCCCGCCGAAATCGAGGACTTGGGCCGGCACCTGCGGCACTCCTTTACGTTCGCGCCGGACGCGGAACTTTCCATCGAAATCGATCCGCGCGGCCTTACCGAAGCCCACGTGCAGGCGATGCAGGCCGTGGGATTCAATCGTGCGAGTATTGGCGTGCAGGATTTTAATCCGGATGTCCAGATCGCCGTAAATCGTGTGCAGCCCCGCTCGATGACCGAGCAGGTGATCGCCTGGTGCCGCGAAGCCGGCATGGATAGCATCAATCTCGATCTCATCTATGGGCTTCCGTATCAAACGAGCGAAAGCTTCCGCGAAACGCTGGACGCGGTGCGCGAAATCGCTCCGGACCGGATCGCGGTCTATAACTTCGCGTACGTTCCGTGGGTCAAGCCGCACCAAAAGTTGATTCAACTCGAGACGCTGCCGGCCGCAACGACGAAACTCGCGCTCCTGGAACTCGCTATTTCGGAACTCACGCATGCCGGGTATCTCTACCTGGGAATGGACCATTTTGCCAAGCCCACCGACCCGCTGGCACTTGCCAAACAAACCGGATCGCTTCACCGCAATTTTCAGGGATATTCCACGCTCGCCGGTAAGGACCTCTACGCCTTTGGCATGTCTGCCATTGGCCGCGTGGAAAATACCTTCGTGCAAAACACGAAAGACCTGGAGCAGTATTACCGCATGATCGATGACGAGCAACTGCCGATCGAGAAAGGCTATGAACTTACGCCGGACGACGAAATCCGGGAGTTCCTCATTATGCAGATCATGTGTAGCGGCCTCGTCGAAAAAGAGACCATCGACCGACTGTTCGGCATTCGGTTCGAGAGCTATTTTGCACAAGCGCTCGAGAGGCTCGAATCGCTCGAAGCCGATAACCTGTGCCGCATCGAACAAAAAGGAATTTGGGTGACCGAAACCGGGCGATTCTTCTTGCGAAATATCGCGCTGGCCTTCGATGCCTATAATACCATTCCAACTTCCACCCCTAAGTTTTCACAAGCAGTTTAATATGACCTCATAAGTCTTCGCTCAAAAACCGATAGCATGGAGAACGAATCGTTACAAACCAGCGAATCTTACGTCGAAGCGGGCGGACAAATCCAGCCTCCCCGATGTTTAGCAGATTCCCGCCCTATCGAGTCGGCAGCGGATGGCGATGTGCTTTTACTCAAAGAAAAGGGTACGCGCCGGGCACCTGCCACGAAGAGAGCGTTGCTTATGAGTACGGAAATACCTGTTTTGCTTAATTGGGCCTTCGAACATTCCTCCGATGGAATGTTAATCACCGATCTTAAAGGCATCATCCGCATGGTCAACGATGCCTTCGTAAACATGTTTGGCTACTCGCGGGAAGAAGCGGTAGGGCAGCGCACCGGCTTTTTGCGGTCGCAGTATTCCACGCAGGCGTTCTACGAGGAGATGTGGCGCTCGCTGAAGCAGCACAACCAATGGAAGGGCGAGATTATCAATCGCACCAAGAACGGCGCAGAAAAAACATGCTTCCTGCCCATCACGGCCATCCGCAGCGATAACGGCGAGCACATTGGGTTCCTGGGCGTCGAAATTGACCTGACGGAACGCAAGCGGCTCGAAGCCCAGGTGATTCAGGGTGAGAAGCTCGCGGCTATTGGCGAAAGTGTTGCCACGCTGGTCCACGAAATCAGGAACCCGCTCAATGGCATTGCGATGAACATCTATATGCTCAAGCAATCTGCCGAAAGCGCGGGGGAAGAGGGGTGCCAGTGGAGCGAAGAGGAGCGCGAGTCCATTCAGCTTATTTCGACTGAAGCCCACCGCCTGGAAGGATTGGTGAAGAACGTCCTGACCTATGCGCGGAACGTGGAACTCCATTATGAGCGCGTCGTGCTCGATAATTTCCTGCACGAAGTCGAAGACCTGCTCATTGACCGGGCGGAGCAATCGGGCGTGCAGCTTTCCATCAATCGGCCGCCGGATGGACTGACCGGCCGCTTCGATCCGGACCAGATGAAGCAGGTCATGCTGAACCTGATCCAGAACGCCATCGAAGCCGCCGAGCAAAGCGATGCGCGCCTGGTGCGCGTCGGTTCCGGCAAAGCCGAAGGCCCGGCATGGCAATCCATTAGTTCCTCGGGCCAGGTGCTCCTGCTCTCGGTAGCAAACACCGGCATGCCGATTTCCGATGAAACGCGGAAACACATGTTCCGCCCGTTCTTTACTACGAAATCCCAGGGGTTGGGCCTGGGCCTTGCGACCTCGGCCAAAATTGTTCGGCAGCATCATGGCGTAGTGGATGTCCAGCCGGCGAACGATCCTCCTTACTCCACATTATTTACTATTGCGCTTCCAGCCTAAGACTATGGCAACTACAGAAAAACGCATTTTAGTCGTCGATGACGACGCGACGGCCCGGCGGACCCTCGACCGATTCCTGACGCGCGAAGGCTTCAAAGTCTTTACCGCGGCCAATGCCAATGAGGGCCTGCTCTCGGCGCAGGTCGATCAGCCCGAAATCATTCTTTCGGATATTTACATGCCCGGCATGTCCGGACTCGAGTTCCAGGCCAAGGTCCAGGAATTCGCGCCCCATATTCGAATCCTGCTCATGACCGGGCAGGACGATATGCCGACGACCATTAAGGCCATCCAGCAGGGCGCGTACGATTACCTGACCAAGCCCATTGACCTCAATCGCCTGAAGAACGTACTTGCGCGGCTTATCGAGACGCAGCTACTTTCGGAGCGGCTCGATCTGGTCGTGAAGTCCGAAGCCGAGGAATACAAGCTCGAAAACGTGCTCGTCGGGCGGGACCCGAAGATGCTCGAAATCTATAAGACGATTGGCAGCGTATCGCACTCGCGCGTTACCGTGCTTATTCAGGGCGAATCGGGAACGGGAAAAGAGCTGATCGCCCGCGCGATTCACTTCAATTCCCCGTGGGCGGCGGAACCCTTTATTGCGGTCAACTGCACGGCGCTCGTCGAAACGCTGCTCGAAAGCGAGCTCTTCGGACATATCAAAGGTTCGTTCACCGGCGCGATTGCTGACAAGCGGGGCAAATTCGAACTCGCACGTGGCGGAACGATCTTCTTGGACGAAATTGGCGAAATTTCACCGACCTTGCAGGTAAAACTGTTGCGCGTTCTCCAGGAGCGCGAATTCGAACGCGTCGGCGGGGAAAAATCCATTCCCATGAATGCGCGCGTCATTGCGGCGACCAACCGCAACCTGCGCCGCGAAGTGGACGAAGGCCGCTTCCGCGAGGATTTATTCTACCGGCTGAACGTCGTTTCCGTTCATGTTCCACCGTTGAGGGAACGAAAGGAAGACATCCCCACGCTCGTTCGACATTTGCTCAAGCGCATTAACGATGAACTCCATACCAAAGTCTATAAGATCAGCGATGAGACGATGGAGCGCATCCTGCAGCACGATTGGTCCGGCAACGTCCGGGAACTCGAAAATGTGCTGACGCGCGCGATCGTGCTTTCGAAATCCGACGTGCTCGACGAGACCGCGCTGCCGAATCCCTCGGAGCACCCGGCCGAAGGAAGTTCCTATAATTGGGAACGCTCGCTCGCGGAAGTAGAGAAGGAGCATATCCATTATGTGCTGGAAGCCGTGCACGGTAACCGGACGGAAGCCGCGCGCATCCTGGGTATTTCCAAGCCCACGCTCTACGCCAAGCTCCCGGCCACCGCGAATAACAACGGCAAAGAGCACCAGCGCGAAGCGGCATAATGCTTGGTCGTAGCCCGAGCAACTATTTGTTGTCATTCCGAGCGAAGCAAATTGCAGCGTAGCGGAAATTTGCGAAGTCGAGGAATCCTTCACCCGAAGGCCGAAAAGTTGTAAGGGGTACGAAACTTTGCTAACGGTTTCTCGATCGATTCGAGATGACAAGTTCTTGCCATCTTTGTAAGTAATTCTGACGGCCCGCGGTCGCCGAAAAGCGCATTCCCTTCCGTTCTCGCTGTTGGCATGATTATGTCGTTGCGAAACAGCACTTCATCCATTTTGAGAATGACGACGATAGAACGCAGGGAAGGAATGTTAAGCCGGTCATTTCGGGCGGGGACGATGAGCCCGCTCACGGCCTTGCATGGTGAAGCCCACAGTATTTTTAGCCGCTACGCACTCTCCCCTGCCGATTATTCCGAAGCCACCCGCCGTTATGTGGAACTCCGCGCGCACCGCGATTCCCTTTCGGATACCGCACGCTTCGACGATCTCGTCTATCAGGTACTCTATTCCATGGACTGCGAGAATGTGTGGTTGAAGGAAGCGCGGGAAGCCACTGAGCTGACTGCATAGGGCGTATGTCGATTGGCGCGTGGTGTCGATTGACGCCTGGTGTCCGCCGACTCCGGCGGACCACTGTAACTTCTCACCCCGACCCGTGTAATTATCTCAGGACGTAGGCCCTCCTCGCTCGACGCTTCGGGTTCCCGGTGGATGTGGTCAGAAGAAAGGTCGAGCGGGGAGGCAAGACCTACGCGCTCTTAGAACTCTCTGGAACTAACAGTATGTATGGTTCGAGCTTCAAAACCTTAGCAATCCGAACGAGTCCGTCAAGTGTAAGTTTTTCCTCCGCTCGCTCTACACAAGCGATGTAGTTAGAGGAAAATCGAGCTTTTGCTGCAAGCGCCTCTTGTGTAAGACCTAATTTCTTCCGCTCAGCGCGAATATTCCTCCCAAGCAATTCGTGAACCGTCAAAGCGTAAAAAAAATACCGCAGACGGCTAAAATTGAAATATCTGCAATGCATATAGTCGCCGATTTTTCTTCGTATATTTGTACCCAATCATTGGTAAAAAAATTTGACGGGGTATTAACAATCGGCCAATTCGGTGATTGTTAGACCCGGCGCAGTGCCAATGTAATTTCTAATCTCCGTTGAGGGAGAGTTCCAAACGTTCATCGATAGCGAGGCGGTGTACGCGGGTGTCAGTCTCTTCGCCGGTGCCGGGAGAGCGATCTTCCGGGTAGTTCTCCATATTTAACCCAATAGTTGTATGTTTCACCAAAAACAGTATTCCTTGTGTTCTATAGCTCTCTGCGCTCTTCTGCTTTCAGCGAAGGTAGTCCTTGCGCAATCATCTCATGCTCCGCTGCCGCGGACGATCTCTTATCAGGGTGTTCTAACGGCAACCGGAAGTCCCGGTTCGCCGGGAAACCATCTGGCCGGAACCCGGTTACTAACCGTAACGCTCTATGGCGATGCCAATGGTACGATTAAACTCTGGCAAGGGACGATGAATACGCACGTGGATTCCAATGGCGTATTCAATTGCCTGCTCGGTTCGGCGGATAATCCCCTGCCGGAACCGCAGGCAATGGACCGGCCCATCTGGCTGGGCGTGGCCGTGGATAATGGCACGGAGCTCCGGCCATTATCGCAAGTGACAGCTTCAGCATACGCGCTGAATGTGGTCGATAACTCAATTACGACCACGAAGCTGGCCGATAATGCCGTAACGACTTCGAAGATTGCGGATAGTGCCATAACCGCAAATAAACTAAACCTGGACTAT
>JAKAIL010000073.1 GCA_021825235.1 Bacteroidota bacterium
TTTTGGATGCTGAACGTTGACTCGATGCAATACTTCCCAACCGGCATCCAATTTCCAAGCGGCATTAAAGATACGTCTGTGCTACCTGGCAGCCACGTTACGGTTAACTTCTTTCCTGAAACGACCGATCCCATTTCGATTGATTCCGGGCGACTTGCTTTTCGTTTCGACCCCAATGTCCTTGGCCTTGCCCAAATGAAACTACCCTCGCAGTGGCAGCTTCTGGATTCAAGTGAATCCAATGGAATCTTAAGAATCCATTTTCTTGCTTCGGATTCTCTTCCCAATCCAATTCTTCAACTCATTTTCAATACTTATTTATCTCCTGAATCTTCGAACCCTACAAAAGTTTACCTCGATTCCGCTTCCCTTTTTGGCCATCGCCTGAATTGCGATTGCCAGGCACTTTCCATCCTTCGGCCCGATAGCATTTCCCATTCCGCACCGGATTCCGTCCAGATCAATTTCCTAATGGCTTGCGGCGATTCTACCATCCTCGCCGCGATGGAACACCAGCCGCCCTTCAGCATAACGAGCGTGGTTCCCAATCCGGCTTCGACCGCTCTCGCGGTAACGGGGACCGGGGTCCGGGAACCGGGGTCCGATTTGGAGTTCCAACTATTCGATGCGCTTGGGAACTGCGTCCTCACTCAACATCACCCTCTATCCACTCTCCACTTCGAAACCACCCTAAACGTCAGTGAGCTGCCGAGCGGCATCTACTTCCTCCGCATTAATTCCGGCGGCTATGCGGTAAGCCGGAGCGTTTCCATTGACCGATAGCTTTCTAAAAGAGCCGAATTATTTGGACAAAATAGCATTCCATAAGCCATCGCCAAAACCGTGCTGTTTTAGGCACCCTTCGGGAACTCGGTTTTGTTTTAAAGATGCGAGGGTCCAAAGTCCGAAAATCCAAGGGTGAGTCTAAAATTTATGCACAAGTTTTCCACCGGGATTTTGTCCTTTGGGGCATTTTTTGAGACAATAGTTACCAAGCCGGCGAAATCCGCTGAAAATCGCCAAATTAATGGTTCCCAACGTGCCCAAATCAAGCTAAATTCGGCCTTCAAAGGGTTATACACAGAAAGCTATTTTATCCACAGAATTTTGTGGATAAGATTTTTTGGGATGTAGGGAAATTATCGTAAATTGTGATACACGGCCTGCACATCGTCGTCTTCTTCGAGCTTTTCGATGAGTTCGAGGACCGGTTCTTCTTCCGTTTCCGGCAGTTCCTTGAAGACGGTGGGCAGCCGCTGGACTTCGGCGCTCGAAACGGCGATATTTCGTTCCTCCAGGGCCTTCTGCATGCCTACAAAATCCGGGAACGAAGTAAGCAGCGTGACTTCTCCCTCTTCAACCGACATCTCTTCGGCGCCGAAGTCAATCAGCTCCAGCTCGAGTTCGTCTAAATCGAGCCCTTCTGCCGGAAATTTGAACACGCCCTTTCTCTCGAACATGAAATCGAGCGCACCGGTGGTGGCCAGTTGTCCACCGGCACGGGTGAATGCGCTGCGGACGTTCGCGACTGTGCGCGTTGGGTTATCGGTCGCACATTCGACAACAATCGGCACTCCGCTCGGCCCATAGCCTTCATAAACGATCTCCTGGAATGCCTCCTGATCTTTGGAAGAGGCGCGTTTGATCGCCGCTTCCACGCGGTCCTTGGGCATATTCACGCCCTTGGCATTGGTAATCGCCATGCGAAGGCGCGAGTTAGCCGCCGGGTCCGGCCCTCCCATACGGACCGCTATGGCTATTTCGCGGCCAATCTTGGTGAACGCTTTGGACATTTTGTCCCAGCGCTTAAATTTGCGTGCTTTTCGGAATTCGAATGCTCTGCCCATATTTCCGGGCCATAGACAATTTCGGGGCGAACTAAAGTTCGCCGCCACACCCGAATCCTCGAAAAATTTCGTATATTCGCAGCCGTGACTTCCGTGTTAATCATTCATTTTTAACCAAAAACCCTTATGCAATTATCGAACGCGAAAGAAATCGTTCTCCACCAAAATGCGGAGTGGACCCGCGTCATGACGAGTGAATCCGAACGGCAGAGCCTTCTGCGCTACGGAATGATGCTTATCTTCATCGCATACGCGCTGCGCTTTGCACTAACGCTCGTCTTTGCCGGCATCATGAGCGCGTTTGTTCCATACGGAACCCTATACATTGTATCGAGCCTGGTCATCGAATTTCTGCTTGCAATTGCCGCACTGTATTTTATTCCTCAAATTTTAGCTGCGCTCGCACCGAGCTTTGGAGGAAAGAATGATTCATTGAATGCGCTGAAGTTGTACGTTTTTGCTGCAACTCCAGGATGGCTTGGGATGGCGCTGGCCGTGATTCCCATCCTCGGCTGGCTTGCGGCTATCGCGGGCGGATTGTATTCCCTCTATCTCTTCTGGCTGCACTTTGCGGACGCACTCACCATCCCGGCAGACAAGAAGGTGGGATATGTGATCCTCTCCATTGTCGTAATCGGCGTTATCTATTTCGTAATTGGCGCGATTGGCGGCGGAATCGCGATGGCGATCGCGCCCTACTCCCTCTATCACGTCGGTCCGTACTAAGCGAGCTTAGACAACGTGTTCCGGGGCGAGTTCACATTCGAGCGCGCCCCGTTCGATTTGCACGGTCGTGTGGCCGATGCCGAACCGGTCGTGCATTGCCGTACAAATGGTCGAAAGCAAGACGTCTTCAGAGACATCACGCTTAACAATGAGATGGACCGTTAGGGCTATCTGAGTTGTGCTCATGCCCCAAATATGTAGATCGTGAACACTGGTAACCTCCTGCAGACCAAGCAGGTAGCTATCGATTGCCGCGGGATCGATCCCCTCCGGCACAGCATCCGCCGCAAGATTAAAGGAATCCCTCAGGATGGACCAGGTTCCAGCAGTAATTACCGCGGCGATAATAATGCTCATCAACGGATCGACCCAGAGTGTGCCAGTCCAAATGATGATCAGCCCTGCCAGCACAACACCCGCAGAAACCCCGGCATCCCCGGCCATGTGAAGAAACGCCGCCTTTGTATTGAGGTCCACTTTGCGGCCTTTGGCAAAGAACCAGGCCGATAGTGCATTCAGGACGATACCAATGCCGGCAACGATGGAGACCGTAGCACCTTCGACCGGCACAGGATGTCCAAGCCGCTCAATTGCGGCAAAAAGGATGGCCCCGGTTGCCACGAGCAGGATCATTGCATTGAGCAACGCCGCGAGAATGGTTGTGCGGCGAAAACCGTACGTCCGCGTTTTCGTTGGCGGCCGAGCAGCAAGGATATTCGCTCCCAACGCGAAAAGCAGGCTGAGCACATCCGTCAGGTTGTGTCCGGCATCGGCCACCAGCGCAACCGAATGACTCAGGAAACCATAGACCGCCTGAAGGAGAACGATGAGCACATTCAGCACGATGGCTATTTTAAAGCTCGCGTTCGTCCCTGGTGCCGATGAGGTTGAATATGGCATACGCTGATTAACAGAAAAGAGGTAACTTTCGTCTATGGATTCTCTTTCAGGGACTCCCGGAAAGCAATTTGCATGTTATGCGTTACGTGCTGAAACGAAGTATTCTCCTACTTGCAGTTGCCGTACTGATGGCAAGCTGTGCGCCCTCGCGCAAAACAACGACCACGATGACTCATCCGCGCCCGATTCCCACGGTCCCCTCACCAAATGTACCACCTTCCGCGCCCGAAGCGCCGGTGCAGATCACGGTGGCATATCCTGTTCCAGACCAATGGCGACCCAATGTGGACTCGAATTTCATTTTCGGAACCGTTGGCAATGGCCGGGCTGCGCTCACGATCAATGGTTACCCCGTACCGGTATGGCAGAACGGGGCCTTTCTCGCCTTTCTTCCAATGCCCGGCGACGGGGTTTATCATTTGGTTGCGCAACATGGAAACGATATCGATTCCACCACCGTCGCCTACCGGCCCCGTTCGATTGGAACGACTAAAGAAACGAAGAGCGAAGCCGTGCACAAGGATTTTAGGCCTCCGCTCCAAACCGTCATCGTAAAAGGCAGCGATACATTGCAAACCGGCGATGACGTTGCGCCCGGCGCACTCACGCCGGATGGAAACCGCGAATGGTTTTTCCCACGTGGAACTCGCTTGGATGTGGTCGAACAGGAAGGACGTTATTACAAGGTGAAACTCGACAAGGAGACCGATGCCTGGGTTGCTGACACCAATTTTGATACCCATATCGTCAACGCTCCCTCCCATCCTGACCAGCGAGGAGAGGTTGAACCGCGTGCAGGCTACATCGATCTGATTCTGCCCACCGATTACAATGCGTTCCGAATCACGCCAAACGGGGTGCAACTTCAAATCCACGTTTATGGCAGAGTGGAACCATCGCGACTAAATACTACCGTCCCCGATCCACTCATAAGCTCGGTCGCGTACGATTCCACAGGTGAAGGTACGGAGTTCACCGTTCAGCTTAATAAGCCGGTATGGGGCTACAAGGCATTCTATACCGAAGCAGGCTTGCTCGACGTTCGCATTCGCCGGCCACCCACAATCGATCCCTCGAATCCGCTCAAAGGTATTCGCATTATGCTCGACCCCGGACACCCACCGGGTGGCGCGATCGGCCCAACCGGTCTTACGGAACGTGAAGCGAATCTGGATGAAGCTCTGCGCGTGCGGAAGCAATTAGCCGCGAAGGGAGCGATCGTTCTCATGACGCACACCACGCTCGAAGGGTTGGTAAGTGATTACAACCAGGTGGAAGAGTTGGACGCGCGCGCACTGCTCGCCGTGGACGATAATGTTGACCTAATGGTCAGTTTGCATAATAATGCGTTCCCAGATGGAACGGATCCATTCCTCAACTACGGCTCTTCGACCTATTATTTCAACCCATTCTCGGCTGAGCTTGCGGCCGATCTCGACCATTCCATTTCGGAAGTGACCGGAATCCCGAATTTGGGATCGTTCGAGAAGAGCCTCGCTATTTGCCGGCCCACGTGGATGCCCTGCGCGCTCACCGAATCACTCTACATGATGTTTCCCGATCAGGAAGCGAAGTTGCGCGATCTAGGATTTATGGACACGCTCGCGGCTGCCCATGTGCAGGGCATCGAAGATTTTTTGCGCGAACGAGCGCAATAAGCGTCCGCAGTGGTTTTCTTCGGCATTTCCCTTGCTTCTCCCACGTGCGCCACAAATCCCTGTGGCCACGAACTCAACCATTATGCATCGGAAGATTATTATTTTTATTTTGGGAAGTGGAGCCATTATCGCTGCAGGCTGCCACAACGCAACATCGCCTCCCGTTGTCACTCCATCGCAATTCGTGGTTACGGCGCTTACGTGTGACAAAGCTACGGTCGGCGCGTACACCGCACAAAATGTCGATACCAATATGCACGACGCCTGGGGTCTGGCATTCAACCAAACGTATGGATTCCCCTGGGTAGCGAATCGTGCAAGCGGCACGCTTACCATTTATGATTCCCTCGGGGTTCCGAAGACCACGGTATTTAGAGTGTTTGGGCCGGGCCAAAAAGTAGGCGATCCGACGGGTTTGATTCAGAATACCGCCTCCCAGGCATTTCTGGTTCCATCCGCCGGTACGAATGCCACATGGATTGCATCGGAATTAAATGGAACCCTGGCAGCAGTAGCTGGCGGATCGACGTATGACAGCACGTATATCGTCGCGGACCGTTCTTCCAGTTCGAGTTTCACTGGTTTAACGGAAGCAACGGTGGGCGGTGTGCCCTATTTGTATGCTCCGAATATAAGGAATGGCTCCTTAGATCAATTCGACCAGAATTACACCCGTGTTCAATTTAGTAATGGACTCCATACAGCCCAAGGATATGTTCCCTTTAATGCCGTTGTGATCGACACTCAATTGTTTGTAACGGAAGCAAAATCGGCAAGCGGTTTCGTTGCCATTGGTCCCGGCAATGGAGGCTATGTGGATGTTTACAGTCTCACTGGATCGTTCGAAAAGACGCTCATCACCAATGATTCGCTCGATTCGCCGTGGGGCGTGGCGATCGCTCCTGCGAACTTCGGTTCCGTTAGTGGCGATTTGCTCGTCGGCAATTTCGGCGATGGCACGATCCACGCTTACAATCGCACAACTGGTGCCTTCGTTGGAACCCTGAACGCTGCATCCGGAAGCCCGATTGTCATTCCAGGCCTTTGGGCACTGGTGGTCTATAACAACACGCTGTATGTTACTGCTGGCCCTCCAGGAGCAAACGGCACCTACGATGGGATCTTCGGAAAAATTACACTCCAGTAGCAACTTAACTTTTCTTCCACTCGAGCGGTTTATGGATGGACGCTGCACGCGCGGCGTCTATTCTTTTTTTGGACTGTCAGGGTGAAGTGCTTCTCGCAATATCCGAATAAACTTCTCGCGCTAATCGTTGTAGCGGGCATGGTGCTCGCTCTTGCGGTGGGGTCCTGTACCCAATCGACGCTCGTAATTCCGGAGGGCTTTCCGAAACCGGTCATTCCTTCGAATGACCCGGTTACTGCTTCCAAAGTGGAACTCGGCCGCTATCTCTTTTACACCACGGATCTCAGCCGGAATAACAAGCTCTCCTGTGCAAGCTGCCATTTGCCCTCGGCAAGTTTTGCGGATCCCGGCAAACCCTGGAGTTTCGGCGTGGATAATCGACATGGCGCTCGAAATGCTCCGGCAATCGTAAACCCCGCCTACGATGCTTCCTGCTTTTGGGATGGACGGGCAGCATCTCTGGAAGATCAGGCTGTTGGTCCGATCTATAATCCGGTCGAACTCGATAACGATAGCGTAACCGTTATGCGAGCGCTTCGAACGGATGCGATTTTTCCAGCTATGTTTTCGCGGGCGTATGGCGACACACAAATTACCATGACACGCATTGCGTATGCCATCGCTTCCTTCGAACGCACCATGATGTCCGACTCCAGCCCGTACGACCGGTACACACGCGGCGATTTGTCCGCGCTTTCCGCTGCGGCCAAGCGAGGATTCACCTTGTTCAAAAGTCCTGAGGTCAATTGTATCTCTTGCCACAGCGGGCCAAATTTTACGGATAATCAGTATCATTCGAATGGCCTCGATTTCCACTACCCGGATGCTGGACGCTTCAATGTTACTCACGATCCCAATGACATTGGGAAATTCCGAACACCCACATTACGGAATCTTGTCTTTACAGCCCCGTACATGCACGATGGGCGGTACAATAATTTGCTGCAAGTGGTCAACCATTATAATCAGGGGGGCCAGCATAATCCCACACAGGACCCACGGGTGCACCCGCTCCATCTCACACGGCCGCAGATGGAGGACATTGTCGCATTTCTCAAAAGTTTGAGCGACAGCACTTTTATAACTCGAAAAGATCTTTCCAATCCCTATAAATGAAGGAACCTCTGATTAAGTCTAAGTCTGGATTCCCGCCTTCGCGGGAATGACAGGAATGTGTCGTTTTTTGCGCTTTGCGCCATGATTTCAAATTCTGTCATTCCCGCGAAGGCGGGAATCCAAACATATTCAAAGTTTCCTAAACGATACCTTAGGCTTTAAATTCTCCAAACACTCGCCGCATCGCGTCGGAAATTTCGCCTAACGTAGCGAAGGACTCCACCGCCTGAATGATGCGCGGCATAAGGTTCTCGCCGGTTCGAGCTGCCTGTTCTACCGATTGGAGCGAAGCATCGGTATTGTGCTGATCGCGTCTTGCTCGTAGCGACCGAACCCGCTCCACCTGCTCCTGTTCCAGCTTTGGATCCAGCCGTAGCGTATCTGGAATGTTTGTCTCTTCGGTGACAAATTCGTTTACTCCAACGACAATTTCCTGATTCTGCTCTACTTTTTTCTGAAATTCATAGGCGCTCGCGGCAATCCGATCCTGATAAAATCCCAATTCGATTGCTTTCACGGCACCGCCGCGCGCATCAATTTCCGCGATAAGCGCTTTCGCACCACCCATAAGCTCCGAAGTAAGATACTCCACGAAATAGCTTCCGGCCATGGGATCAACGGTATCGGCCAAACCCGATTCATACGCCAGGATTTGCTGGGTACGAAGCGCGGTGCGGGCGGCATCTTCCGTTGGCAGAGCGAGCGCTTCATCTTTGCCGTTCGTGTGGAGCGATTGCGTTCCACCCAGGACGGCTGCCATTGCCTCCACCGTCGTACGGACGATATTATTTTCGATCTGCTGCGCCGTCAGGGTTGAACCGGCGGTTTGAGAATGAAACCGGAGCTTCATGGACTCCGGATTCTTCGCCTGAAAGCGTTCGCCCATAATCCAAGCCCAAAGCGTGCGTGCTGCACGAAATTTTGCGATCTCTTCGAAGAAGTTCGAGTGGGAATTGAAGAAGAACGAAAGCCTCGGAGCAAATTTGTCAATTGCTAATCCAGCTTCGAGCGCTGCTTGTACGTATGCAATACCATTCGAAAGCGTGAGCGCAATTTCCTCGACCGCGGTGGCGCCTGCTTCGCGAATATGGTAGCCGGAAATGGAGATAGTATTCCACGATGGCAATTCTTTGGCGCACCACGCAAAGATGTCCGTAACAATACGCATGGAAGGCGATGGTGGGTAGATATATGTTCCACGTGCAGCATACTCCTTCAGAATATCGTTTTGCACCGTTCCCGAAAGTTTCTTGAGGTCCGCGCCCTGCTGCTTTGCTTTGGCGACATAGAGGGCAAGCAAAATCGAGGCGGTGGAGTTGATCGTCATGGAAGTCGAAATGCGCGAAAGCTCGATGCCATCGAAGAGGACGTCGAAATCGTCGATGGAATCAATTGGCACACCCACGCGGCCTACTTCGCCAGCAGCCATTGGATGGTCGGAATCATAGCCAATTTGCGTTGGCAAATCGAAAGCGACCGAAAGGCCAGTGGATCCAGACGCGAGCAAATACTTATACCGCACATTGGATTCTCGTGCACTGCCAAATCCCGCATACTGCCGCATGGTCCACAACCGAGCACGGTACATTTCGGGATAAATTCCGCGCGTGAAAGGATAGGAACCCGGTTCGTTTTCCTTGTCCTGTAGAATCAGGGAATCCGCCGGAGGTTGATTGGGATTCGGATAAATCCGCTCGATCGGAATTCCAGAACTCGTCTCGAAGTGCTCTTTACGGAGTGCCATGCTACAAAAATACGGGATAATGGCAATGCTCACCGTGTCACTCCACGTTTTAGGCACGCGGTTGGCACTACGGCTGAGGTGATGAAGCACCCTCTGGTACGGTTCGCTATTACGGTTATCATTGCGACAGGAGCGCTCTACCTTGCGTTCCGCAACGTTAGCCTGCATAGCCTCCTTGCCGAGCTTTCCAAAACCAATATCGCGCTTATTCTGGCCGGGGTCGCTCTGCTTTTTTGCTCACACCTCTGCCGGGCCTGGCGCTGGACGGTCATCTGCCGGCCCATGAAACAGCACACCAGCACGATTGTCGGCTTTCGGGCTATTTTGGCGGCTTATGCAATGAATAATATCATTCCACGCTCCGGAGAACTGGTCCGACCCTATATTTTCGCGAAGCATGAGAAGGTTTTTATGAGCGGGACTATCGCTACAATTCTCGTTGAACGTGTTGCCGATCTTATCGCAAATATTCTCGTCATTATGGCGGCGTTGATTATTTTCCCGCGCGAAATCGAACATGGGTTCCCGAGCATCTCCGCTGCGATGACCTGGGTCGTTACCGGACTTATCGTAATCCTTGCGCTCGTCATCGTTATGATTTTCAGCGCCGGTAAAACCGAACGTGCCTTGCACCGGCTGGCGGCGAAGTGGCCGGAGAACATAAAGCGGCCCGTTTATCGCGCAGCTTCGGAATTCGCAAGCGGGCTGCGGGGTGTTCGGGCCAGCGGAGCCGTGCCCGTAGTAATCGGGACCATCGGCATCTGGATCTTCTACGTGCTCAGCATGTATGCCTGGCTCTTTGCTTTCCCGGATCGCTCCATTGCGATGGTCGGAATCATTGGGGCTTTCTTTCTTCGCGTCGTTTCCGGCATTGCGTTTCTCGTTCCCACTCCCGGCGGAGTCGGTTCCTACCATTATTTCATCAGCCAGGCACTCTTTCGGATTTTCAGCGTGCCACTGGCTTCTGCCATTGCTTATGCCACGGTAACGCACGCGGCGTTCGATCTTCTCACCACCATTCTCGGACTTATTTTCGTGGCCAGTGAGGGCATTTCCTTCAAGAATTTCAGCGAAGTCGTGCGTGCCTCGGAAGACCGTTCGCCCGCGGAACTCGCCAAAGCCTTGCACGAACCGATGGTCCAATTGGGCGATCTTGGAGTAGAACGGTAACGTATGCTGAAGCATCCGGCCTTTCGTTACGCACTCGCCGTCCTGATTGGCGGCGGAGCGCTGTATCTGGCATTCTACCGGCAGCATTTGCACCGGCTTGCCGAGGATTTGGAAGGCGCCAACCTCCTCATCATTGCTGCGGGAACCGCCGTGATGTTCCTTTCGCATCTGGTGCGGGCGTGGCGTTACAAAATGTTCCTGCGTCCCGTCGCAGGACATACCCGGCTCTTCTCCGCATTCCGGGCGCTGATTGCAGGCTATGCCACTAACAATTTCATTCCTCGCGGCGGCGATATTGTCCGCCCGGTACTGTTTTCGAAACGCGAGAACATTCCAATCACCTCTTCTGTCGCGGTGTTGCTCATCGAACGGCTGGCGGATTTGATCGGCCTGACGGCGCTGTTGGCCGTAATTGTCTTCGCCTTTCATGGAAAGCTGGGCAGGGAGTTCCCGGCGCTCGCTGTACTCTGGCTGCCGATTGTTTTTCTCTTCGGGTTAATCTGCCTCTTTGCGGTACTCATTCTTTTTAGCGAAAAACGCGCCCGCCGCATGATCGAATTTTTTGGCCGCGGGCTTCCCAAACGCTTTCGTGGCGCGGTGGAACGCGGTGCCGCCCGGATCGAGGAGGGACTTCGCGGCGTCCGCACCGGATCGGCAATTCCCGCGCTCGTGGGAACATTTGGCATTTCCGTGCTGTACACCGCGTCCATGTATGTTTCCACGCTGGCTTTCAAGGGAACCGGTTTGGCCCATGTTGGCCTCGTGGGGTGCTTCCTGCTCCAGTCCATGTCCGGCATAGCGTTTATCCTGCCGGTACCAGGCGGAACGGGAACCTATCATTTCCTCATTAGCCAGGCCCTGGCGATTATGTTTGGCGTTCCACCGGCGCTTGCCATCGCATTTGCCACGCTGACCCATGCCTCCAATTACCTGATTACTTCCATAGTCGGCATTCTGTTTATGATGGCCGATGGCGTTTCGCTCACCAGCGTCCGAAAGGAAAATGTACGGCCGCGGATGGTCGCCACCCCATCCCAATAGCATTCAAAATTGCCGGAAAATTTTTGACGAAATCTCGATTCCAAACTTTGACTCGAAATTGGATTCAGCTTTATATGTTCCACGTGGATTACTCTGCCAAAAATGCCATCGTTTCACCCTATCCATACGCTGCACGTTGGGCTGCGAGTACACCGTCGCTCCGCGACTACAATAGCTCCGGTAGGAGCGGCATCTTAGTAGCCCCGTGCGTAAGCGCGGGGTGTGCAAGTGTTTTTAATTCCCGGAGTTCCGGAGGGACGATACATTATCCCCCCGTGTAATTTTAGCTTGCTGCCGAGCGCGGAATGGGAACGATGCTAAGTACCGGGTGAATCTCGATGTGGTTTGACCCACAATGTTCGGCGAACCGAAACGAAGGCCAACTCGTTGCTAACATTGTATGAAAGGTGTGCAATTTCTCGTAGATAAAGAGGGTAACCCGAAATCGGTCCTCATCGATCTCGAAGCGTGGGGCGATATTTGGGAGACTATGGAAGACCTCATGACCATCGAGGAACGAGAACAGGAACCCACGGTTTCTTGGAACGAAATAAAGCGCGCCGAAGATGCCCTACGACGTTAGGTTCAAGTCCTCCGCGCGCCGAGAGTATGACGCGCTCGAGTATTCCGTAAAACCAAGAGTGCGTGTAGCGATTGACGGTCTGGAACAAGAGCCCAGACCTCACGGCGTTATTAACCTCACTCACTCCGGCGATGAATATCGGATTCAAGTTGGCGCTCATCGCGTGGTTTACACCACCGACGATGCTTAAAGAGTTGTCGAAATTCACCGCATTCGAGATCGAAAGGAAGTGTACCGTAAACGATAAGACCAAGGAGCACGCGCCGAACGAAAACCGAACCGCACGCTTCCGATTCACGACGACAAGAATCCCCGGCAGAGCGGACGATTCTTCCCCCGAAACGCCTTGCCCTCCCGCGCGGTTAGCAGGGGGACGCCGACATCCATCGTGAAATCCTCAGCACTGTATTATCTACTCATCGCTGCCCTAACGGCAGGGCTGCTCTATCTCGCCTTTCGCGGGGAGGATCTTCATACGGCGATGGCTGCCCTGGCGCAGGCGCGTCCGGTGCCGCTTATTCTGGGAATTATCATTATGTTTGCCTCGCACCTGGCCCGGGCACTGCGGTGGCAAATTGTGTTGCACCCGCTTAAGCGCCGCACGAGCGCCTGGCTTGCATTCAAAGCCACTATTTCGGGCTACGCGATGAACAATCTCATTCCGCGCTCGGGCGAGATCGTTCGGCCCTATATGATGTCGCGCGGCGAAGGAATCCCACTTGCGGGCACGCTCGCCAGCGTGGTCGTCGAGCGGCTGACGGATGTGCTGGCGCTCGCGGCGCTTATCGTGTTCTCTCTCCTTTCGTTCCGGGAGCGCGTCACGCGTGTGTTCCCCATGTTTTCCGGCGAGGCGCTCACAATTATCGCCATCATGCTCATCCTGCTTGCGGGATTGATTCTGCTTTTCTTCAGCGAACGGCGGACGGAGCAAATGCTGGCGCTTGTTACGCGTCCCTTGCCGCACAAATTTGGGAAGAAAATCCTTCGCATGGGCCGGGATTTTTCGCGCGGCCTCCGCGGGCTGGAACGGGGCGCCATTCTACCGCTCCTGCTCGGCACCGTAGCCATCTGGGTGCTCTATGGGATCTCGATGTATGTATCGCTCCGAGGCTTTGCCGATCCGGCCATGTCCGCGCTGACGTTGCGGGATGCCTTTCTCCTGCTCACGCTCTCCGGCATTGCCTTCACGATTCCCACGCCTGGCGGCACGGGTTCCTACCACGAATTCATCACCACCGGCCTTGCCATGATTTTTGGCGTACCGCCCGCGATTGCACTCGCGTACGCTGTGGTTACCCATGCCTTAAGTTATATCACGACGACGGGCTTCGGCCTCGGCTTCCTGGTGCGGGAAGGCATTTCGTTCCGATCCGCCCGCAGCCTGAAAGCAGAACCGGAACTTCCCTTGGACTACCCCCTATCCTCCGCCATAGAAAGGCAGGGGGATTTCAATCCCACGACCGACCTTGGTTGATATTCATTGTCATATCGTTCCAGGTGTGGATGACGGCGCGGTGTCGCTCGAAATGTCGCTGGCGATGATCGAGGCGGCACGTGAGGCGGGCGTTACTTCCATTCTGACCACACCGCACATTCACGGTGCCGCAAGCGATGCCGTGGTCCACACAATGCACAAGAAAGCGTTCCAGGCTGTGCTCGATGCCAGGCCCGCGATGGACCTGCACTTAGGAGGCGAAGTCCGGGTAACGCCGGAGACGCGCGCCATCGTTGATCGCAAGGAATTCACTACCGATGAGCGCTCGAAATATATCCTGCTGGAACTGGAATACAATCAGGTCCCTCCGTATTTCGATCAACTGCTGTTTGAATTTCGGCTGCAAGGGATTACCCCTATTGTGGCACACCCGGAACGGAATGCCGGGGTCATCCGGCACCCGGAACACGCGCTGGAGTTTGTACGGCAGGGAGCGGTCTTTCAGTTCACGACGGGTTCGCTCATCGGCGAACTGGGCGAGACGATTCAGGAATCGGCGGTCCTGCTGGTCGAATCCGGTTTGGTTGGAATCCTGGCCAGCGACGCGCACAACCTTACGACCCGCCCATTTACGAATTGGCCTGCTGCGTATGAATACACGCAGGAACTCGGCCAGAACGGAAATTCCATTTTGCCGTTTTCGGCCGAAGACCTCTGCACCAATAATCCGAACGCCGTGTGCCAGGGACTTCCGATTCCTCCGACGGAATTGGACCAATCGGCGATCCTCGCCTTCAGAAACCGGTTTTCTAAAAATGGTTCGACAACGGTGAAACGAAAGCGGTTCTTTTTCTTGTAGTAGCAGTGTGCGCAGGAAGATTTCTGTTTCTGCGCCGAACCGTCAATCGTCCAAATGGGCCCGACCAACCATACTCCTTCCGAACATTCCTCCGGTATGCCACCGGGCAGCAACGGCAGTGGAAATCCTAATGCCATGGGATTTTCCAAAGTAACGGGCGGCCTGGGCGCCGGGCAAAGTTCCGAGCGTTCTGCAACTTCGCCAGCTCCCATGCGGCGTCGCAAGCCGGCCGGCCGCACGCTGAATGTCGCCGAGATTGTCAAGATGATGTATCGCGGCCGGTGGATTATCCTTTCCGCCTTTATCGTCGCCTTCGCGTATTCGGTGTATAGCACGTATTCGAAGCCCTATATCTATGGCGCGACGGCGCGCATGTTCATCGAAAAACCGCCGGGCGGTTCCCAAATCGAGGAATTAATGGCTTCTCCCTCTGCTCAGGACCATTCGATCGCGAATGAGACTCAGTTCTTTAAGTCCCACATCGTCGGTGGGCACGTCGCCCGGCTGCTCCATGAATATGCTACGGGTAATTGGACGGAAATTGACTCGCTCTTCACGAATGCATTTGGTTCCGCGAGTGCCGTGCCGCCGGACTCGCGGCAGTTGGCGATCATCCGCACCGTCGATAACCCCAAACTTCCGTACAGGCCCGGCATTCCCGATACGAATACGCTGGAAGCGCGCGCATCGAGCGCCGTCAGCATCGCGGCCGATCCTTCCAACGATTATCTTATTGTCACCTCCGAGGCCTACACCCCGCTCGATGCGGCGTTCCTGGCCAATCTCTATATTGCCTGTTTCGTCATGGACGATCAGGCGCGGGTGCGAGCCAATTCCACGGAGCTTAGGAACTATCTTTTTACCCAGAAGGAGCGCAGCTACGATACGCTGCTCCATGTCGAAAATCAACTTCGCAATTATTTAGGCACGACGAATGGCATGAGCGCCGAGGACATTGCCAAGAGTATCACCGATCAGTATCAGGACCTGCTGCAAAAGCGCGGGCTGGTGGATATCGATCTGGGACTCCGCCAGAAAATGTATTCGGATTATACCTTAAACCTGGATACGGTCGAGAAGAATTACCTGGATAATCTAACACTGGCACCGTATATATCGATGTTGCAGGGCGAGGTCGCCCAGCGGAAATTCGAGCTGCAAAATATGCAGTTGGCCGATGGACCGGTCGATCCTCGTACTAAGAAATACGTCAAAGACGAGGTGGAGGCCAAAGATGAGAAATTGAAAGAGTATGAGAGCTTGCTGAAAGCCGCCGTAGAAAAGCAGTTGGCATCACAAATTATCGTCGCCGGGGAACCGGCTCAAGTCAACGGGGAACAGCCCGTCTATACCTCCAAAGGCAGTTCGGCTTCCACGATTACCGACCTCCGCGAAAATATCCTGAATACCAAGCTTCGTATCGGAGAAGATTCCACCCTGCTCCAGAATTACGATGCAAAGCTTGCGGAACTTCATGCGGAAGCCGCGACGATGCCGGACAAAATCGTCCAGACCTCTTCGCTCAAACGTGCCGAGGGCATTGCGGAAAAAATGTACGGGCAGCTCGAGGACCGCTATCTCGAGGCATGGATGACGGAAGAATCGGCGTTCGGGAACGTGCGCGCGGAAGACCCCGCCATGATGAACGCCGTACCGATTCGTCCCAACCGTCAATCAGCGATACTTACCGGCT
>JAKAIL010000306.1 GCA_021825235.1 Bacteroidota bacterium
TGCCGTGCCCAATTGCTTGCCAAGGAACCCAATTTGCCGCCGCGCAATCCACCGATTCGGGTGCGCAAATCCATCCCAACGGCATGGATTGAACTGAGGCTTACTGAAGGCAAGAATCGGCAGGTGCGCCGCATGACGGCAGGAGTCGGATTTCCCACGTTGCGGTTGGTTCGGGTAGCGATTGGCTCGGTAACACTCGCTGACTTGCAGCAAGGGCGATGGCGCGAGTTAACACGGGGTGAGGTCGCACTCCTGAAGTAACAACATGCACCCAATGGTTGGAAACAGTTCTTCCCTCTTACCGGTTTGAGTGTATCATCCTAAACTGAGTGCATCCCACGCATTCCAACTTCATTGCCGTCTATGAAACTTGCTACCTTTTTCTTCGGAGCGTCCGCGTTCCTTGCTACATTATTTATCGTTCCGGCCTTCGGCCAAACGGGCATTACACTGAACCAGGCGAATATGCCACTCTCTGCCTCGAGTTTCGTCGTGGATAGTCTGAGCTTTTCCAGCTTTACCAATCCGCCGGAAGGTGCGGCGCAGACGTGGAATTATACGTCCGGCCAGATCACCGTCTATCATGCTGAAACGTTTTACGCTTCGACGGACCCCAGCTTTTCACCATCGGCCATCTACGACACGATCGGCTTCGATCCGTTAGTTTCCCACAATGGGAGCGTCTATGGCATCAATTATCATCACGTGTACGCGGCCAGTGCATCTGCCATCACCAACCCTGGCATTGCACTCTCCGCACAAGCATATAATATTGGAAGTGTCTCGGGAAATTCCACCGATTCACTTTGGGTGCCACAGCAGGACGCGATGTATAGCTCGCCCGAAACGTATTTAGCACTCCCGGCCACATTTGGAACCAATTGGTCCACCGCCAATACTCGGCTCTCCATCGACATGAAGGTGAAGATCGCCATCCTGGCTGGCGTTGGCTATCCCGGCGTCACCGATTTCAACAAAGTATCCTATTTCACCACGAGCGACAGTGTTGTTGGCTGGGGAAATCTCATTGTTTCGACTCATAGCGGCACCAGTGCTTCCATGCCGGTACTCATGGTAAAAACCAAAACGATCCGCACCGATAGTTTTTATTTAAACAATACCGTCCCGCCATCGCTCGTGCTGGAAGGCTTTGGTCTTGCGGAAGGAACGGTTACCACAAGCTATAGTTACCATTTTATGGCGGAGGGAAGTGTTCTTCCACTCTTTGCCGTTGATTATTCCGATCCCAATTATTCCACTCCCACGGATTATTATAGCTACCAATCGGCCCCCGCTTCGGTTGCAGCAGCAGCATCGGAAAACAATGGACTCCACATTTTCCCGAACCCGGCGCAATCGAGGACCTTTTATGTGCAGGTGGACCATCCCATTCTGCCCACGGACCAAATTCAGGTGATGGACGCGACCGGAAAAGTCGTTTCCTTCACTCACGCCGCGCCTGCGCTTAACGGTACGCTGGTTTCGATATCGCTTCCAGCAGGATCCGCTGCCGGGACCTATTTTATCCAAATTCGGCGTGCGAACGGTGCGGTCGAGCAATCGAAGCTTGAATTGGCGCCGTAGTATCGGCGGTACAAATTTTTCCTGGCTGAAGAATTCCCGGCTCTAACTTATTTCTTTGGCCAGGGAAGCATTATGCGAAATGTGGAACCTTCTCCGGGCGTGCTTTCCACGGTCACCCTGCCATTGTGTGCCTCGACCAACTTTTTGACCATAAACAGCCCCAAACCCGAACTCCCCTTTTTTTCGGGATCGGGGGCTACTTTCTCGAACAACTTTCCCAACCGTTCATGCGGAATACCTTCGCCGGTATCGCGTACCCATAGCTCGATACCCTCCGTATGCGCCGTGGTTACACCAATCACTATTTTGCCGCCGGGACTATATTTGATCGCGTTCGATACAAGGTTCCGAAGAATAGTCTTCAGCGCCACAGCATCGGCGTAAATGCGCAAATTGGCCGGAACAAGATTGTGGACCGTCGTCCGCGAATCCGTTGCAACCAGCCGGTATTCGTCCATCACGGATTGTACCACGGGCCACAGCTCGAAATTTCGCGGCACTAAATCGCCAACCCCTTCTTCAACCGTAGCCTTCTGCAGCTTGATCGTTTTTTGCAGTTGATCGTCCAACTGTTCGGCGCCGCGCAGAATAATGTGGACCATCTCCGCGACCATGGGTGGATCATCCACCTTCTCTTCGATGACATGCGCAGCAACGGTAATGGCATTGAGCGGAGTTTTAAGGTCGTGCATGATGAAGGAAAGATACTCACGGCGGCGTTTGCGCTGTTCGATTTCCTTTTCCAGCTGGAACGATTCCACGGCCATCGCCGCCGCTTTATTGAAGGTGAAGTTCAGCGCGTGCCCGCCTTTGCCGCCGATGATAAGGCCTGCTTGTTCCGCGCGTTCATAGAGCACCTCCCGAAGAATGCCATATTCTTTAATGACCTCGACAATATCATAGCCGATTCGGAACCGCTGCTGGCCGTGGCTCGTCGCTGTGTGGTTAATTTTGGTGTCGGTTTCCGCCTCTTCCACCCAGGAGAACGGCTGATCGATGTCCTGGACTCGCTCGGCCAGTTCATCCAGAAATTTAGGCATCTCATTATCTAGAATCGGACTTTCGAGCGAGTGAGCCGAAAGCAAAGGCCGCACATGTTCGCGCCACTCAACGAGGAGAGCTTCCTTTTGAGTGGCTATCAAATCTGCAAGCTTTTTGCGGTTCTCGGGAGTCATCGGAGAGCAGATAAAAATGGATATAGCAGTGGTACATTCGAAATAAATGCCACTTCCAGATTTCTTGAATTTCTCCTAATGAATGAGAGTCGGGACTGATTGCTACGTCCCAGTCACTGAAGATTATCTTTCAGCGAGCGACGCTCACATCTAAATCGCGCAGGATGCCATCTTTGATACCATAAATCCATCCGTGGACGGTTAGCCGCTGGCCTCTCTTCCACGCTTCCTGCACGATGGTTGTGTTGGCAACATTCTGCACTTGCTCCTTCACGTTCCATTCGCAGAGGCGGTCAATCTTTCGTTCCAAATCGAGAGCAGATAGTTCCTTTTCATGCTTACCCGCCGTTTCGCGAATTGGCCGCAGCCAGTTATCGATGAGCCCGTGCGGCTGTTCCTCGATCGCTGCTTTTACACCGCCGCACCCATAATGTCCGCAAACGATCACATGCTTTACCTTCAGCACCTCGACCGCAAACTGCAGGACCGAGAGACAATTCATATCGCTGTGGATCACCAGGTTCGAGATATTACGATGGACAAATATTTCCCCGGGCATAAGCCCCACGATCTCGTTCGCCGGCACGCGCGAATCCGAGCAGCCGATCCAGAGGTATTCCGGCGACTGCTGTTTTGCGAGTGTTT
>JAKAIL010000307.1 GCA_021825235.1 Bacteroidota bacterium
TATATTGGACGCTCCTTCGATTTGGAGCGAGGCCGTAACGGGAACCCGTCCATTGCGGTCGGCCTCGATGCTCAACCACGTGGCGGCTGGTGAAGCCTGGACACCAGCGGCCCAAATGACGGTCTGCGCGGGAACTGCCTGCCCATTCATCTCTACCGTACCCGAGGAGATATTCCCTACGCGGGTGTTTGTGCGGACTTCAACCCCAAGCGATTCGAGCTTTTTCCGCGCGGCGTTTGATAGCGATTCCGGAAAACTGGCCAGAATCCGTGGCCCTGCTTCCGCCAAGATCACCCGCGTGTTCGATGGATTGAAATTCTGGAATTCGCTCGTGAGCGTGTGCCTCGCCAACTCCGCAATGGAACCGGCCATTTCGGAGCCGGTAGGTCCGGCGCCCACGATCACGATCGTGAGCAGTGCGGCTCGCTTTTCCGGGTCCGGTTCCAATTCGGCCTGTTCGAAGGCAACAAGAATGCGCCGCCGAACTTCTGTCGCGTCCGAAATGGATTTGAGGCCCGGCGCAAGCGGTTCCCATTCCTCGTGGCCGAAATAGCTGTGGCGCGCGCCAGTGGCGATCACGAGGTAATCGTACGCAACCGAACGATTGCCGTCTATGAGCACTTGCTGATTTGCACGATCGACGCCAGTGACCTCCGCCATCAATACCTCGGTATTCCGCGCCTGGCGCAGCACATGGCGGATTGGCGCTGCAATATCTCCCGGCGAAAGCCCGGCAGTGGCAACCTGATAGAGCAGTGGCTGAAAAAGGTGGTGATTACTTTTATCGATCACCGTGACGCGGCACGGTGCATTTCGCAGCTCAAGCGCCGCGTTCAGGCCACCAAAGCCAGCTCCGATGATGACGACATGAGGAAGAATGGCTGACATCTCATGATTCTACTACGTACAACCTGGCGGTTTGTGCCACTTGTGGCCTTCGGCAGTACACTTTCCGTAAACATTTTGGTCAAAACATTTGTAAGAGTAATCTGTGGACTTTGAACCTACCATCGACCGCGATAGGCTTGCAACGCTTTGCAGAGCATATCATGTCAAACGCCTTGCCATCTTTGGTTCAAGGCTGCGAGGCAAGCCGAGGCCCGATAGCGACCTGGACTTATTGGTGGAATTCGAGGAGGGCAAGATTCCCGGTCTCAAGTTCTTCCGTCTTCAGCGCGAGCTCTCCTCCATGTTTCAACGCGAGGTGGATTTGAACACGGCTGGTTTCTTGCGCCCATCGTTCCGTGATGAGGTTATACAAACTGCCAGGGATATTTATGCCGCGACTTGACGATCAGGACCGTCTTCGGCACATGCTGGAAGCGGCCGAGAAGGTCCAGCGCTTTGTTCGCGGCAAAACTCGTCGCTCTCTCGATGAAGATGAGATTCTATATAGCGCTTTGACTTGGCTCTTTCAGGTCATCGGAGAAGCTGCCCGGCACGTGACAAAGGAATTTCAAGCGCAGCATCCCGAGTTCGAATGGGATGACATCGCTAATTTTCGCCACCGGATTGTGCATGGCTACGACATGATCGACAAAGATATTATGTGGAACATCATACAATATGATGTCCCGGTCCTCGTAAGTAATCTTCAGAAGGCTCGTAGGGAATCATAGAATTAGCTTTTTACAGTCTCCCTATTCTCCTGCCAGCTCGTCCAATAGTCTTTCCACTCGGCCGCATCGCCGGCGGGAGCGATCTTGAGCGGATGCTTAGCATCGAGCATCATCGCGTACTCGTTCGTGCGCGTGATGTTCGGATTGGCCTTGAGCGCCTTTGGGTGCGGGCCATGATGGATTCCCTGCGGGTGCAGCGTCATCATCGCCGGCTTGATGTTATCGCGTGAGAAGAAATCGCCATCGTGGTAGAAGAGCACTTCATCGTAGTCCGTATTGCGATGATAGAATGGAACCCGAAGCGTATCGGGGTCTTCTTCGAGCGGACGCGGCAGGAATGAACAAATGACGAAGTTCTCGGCCAGAAACGTGGTGTGCGCACTCGGTGGCAGGTGAACGCGCGGCGACACGACCGGGCGAATGTCCCGCATGTTAATCTTGAATACCGTGAGATCGCCTTTCCATCCAACCAGATCGATCGGATGAAACGGGTAAAAAATCGACGTGTATTCGCCTAACCGTTTCACGCGAAGCTCGTATTCCTTCCCGTTCGTTTCGGCTTTTTTCTCGTAGGGAATGAATTCCGGAATGGTCAACGCGGATGAGTCGTACAGCGCGTGCATTCCGATCAGCCCCTTCTGTTCCGGCGTCGGAGGAAGGATTTCCCCATTGTGCGCTTCGACAACAACGATAAAATTATCCTTCACGGAGGGAACGAACCGGTACGTCGTTGCGCGCGGGATCACGATGTAATCGCCGCGCTCATACGGCAGAACACCAAAGTCGGTCTCAATTTTTCCCTCACCCTGATGGATAAAGAACAGCTCATCGCCATCGGCGTTGCGGGAGTAAAATGGCGCGGCTTCCGAACGGCGGCTGATGGAAAGGATCAGGTCGTCGTTGTACAGCACCGGTTCCGGCGTGCCGCGAGGGTCGGTCATATCCGAGGGTTTTACTCTATCGAGATAAAACGCGTGCGGGCGCAGCTTGCCTTCGATGCGCGTCCAGCCCGTGGGTGGATGCACATGGTAGAGATGCGAAACGCGGCCATAAAAACCTTCGCGCCCGTGCTCTTCTTCATAAGTTCCTTCCGGCAATGCGACGTGTGCCTGACGGGTTGTTTTACCTTTAACAATGGGCCAATTCATATCTGAACCTGGATTTGGGGAGATTTTCGAGATTTATGAGATTGACTGCTTCTGACACAAATCTTTGCATCTCCGATGAATTAGGATAAACCCTCTCATGCCCGTCCGCGTTTCATGAGGCATGTTTTCGAGAGTCCAGGAAGCATCTATACAAGATGCAATCGGCGCTCTGATCAGCCAGTCAGAGCCCCTCGTTACGGCTCTTTCGAATGCCGCCGCGCTCCTCTATCATTCGCTCGAAAACATCAACTGGTGCGGCTTCTATCTCTTCGATTCCGAGGCCGGCGATCTCGTATTGGGCCCGTTTCAAGGCCGCCCTGCGTGCATCCGAATCGCGCGCGTCCGCGGAGTTTGCGGCCGATGTACGGCGAGTTCTTGCTTCTGCTCATGATCATGTCGCGGGTGTAGACGTACTCCGCGTCGATGTCGTCCGCCAGCTGCAGGATGGTTTCGATGTGGTCGATGTTATGGCGGTGGATGGTGCAGTTCATCACCATCGGATAGCCGTGCGCCTCGAGTAGTCGCGCGCCGAAACGCTGAATATCGACCTCTACGCCCATCACGACATTTTCGAAGATCCGACCGCCCCAGGTAATCTACGACGCCGAGGCGACGGGTGCGATCGTGC
>JAKAIL010000308.1 GCA_021825235.1 Bacteroidota bacterium
GGCTGCGTGCTGGTGATTTCGCACGACAGGTGGTTCCTGGACAGGATAGCGACCCATATCCTCGCATTCGAGGGGGATTCGGAAGTGACTTTCTTCGACGGCAATTACCGCGAATACGAGGAAGACAAGAAGAGGCGACTCGGCGTGGAAGGGGCCAAGCCTAAGCGCCTCCGATACAAGCCGATCAGCCGATAGGAGCAGACATGTACATCGCAATGAACCGATTCAAGATCATCAGGGGCATGGAAGAGGATTTCGTCTTCTTTAAACGTGGTGGGTTTAAAGATAACGCGTGCACCGTTGGAAAGCTGCCAAATCGTTACACCAATAGGAGCAAGCTTCGTTTCTTTTACAATCTTCCCTGGCTTTGGCATCGTCGCGATAAGGGGAGCTTTCGAGGTCTTGTCCACATACGCGGCATAATGCTCGCTCTTCACCGTATTGAGGATTGCGAGGAGTTGGTCCTTGGTGGGCGGTGTGAACTTATTGGAGGCTGGCCCTTCGAAGGTCATGACCGGGCTGGCATTTTGCATGAGCTGCGCCGAGCGAGCATTTACTTCCGCAAGGCTAATCGTGGGAACATATTTTTGGTAGAGAGCATATTCGTAGTCAATGCCCGGCGATGGCTCCTGGTCCGTAAAGTTACGGTTATATTCGTTAACGAATGCCGAGGATTGGGTTTTGTCCCGCTCATTCCATTGCTGTCCCATTTTGGTCAGCAGGCTTGCCTTGGCCCGTTCGAGTTCCGAGGCATCGAACCCGGTCTGCTCCGCACGGAAGACCTGTTGGAGCACGCCTTTGACGCCCGAATCCACGGAATCTTCCTGTAAGAGTGCGAAAATACTAAACGCTTTCAAATGCCCCAGGAAGGCCCCATCGCCGGCGCCGGCAAAGGCCGTCGGCAACTCGCCTTTTTGGATCGCTTCGTGAATGCGATCGTTCAGCATTTCTTCATAGAGGGCCGTAACGATTTCCGTCCGATAATCGGCGACCGTCGTTACCTCTTTTGCAGGACGTTCGAAGAGCATCGTGAAGATGGTCTGCGGCATTTCTCGGTCGGTATCGACGGCGACGAACGTCTGCTCGTGCATCGGGATCGGATATTCGGTGCGCGGGCGCTCGGGGTTTGGATTGGTAAGCGGAGAAAATTCGGATTTGACTCGCTCGACCATCGAATCGACATTGAAATCGCCGACGATGATAACCGCCATAAGGTCCGGGCGATACCAGTCGTGGTAAAAGCGCTTAATGGTCGCAAGATGAGCTGTGTCAATCACCGGCAACAGACCGATTGGATTTCGTTCCGCGTAGCGGGACCCGGCAAAGATAATGGGTGCCTGCTTGCGGTAGATGCGCTCGAAGGCTCCGCGGCCAAGCCTCCATTCTTCTCGTACCACGCCGCGTTCCTTTTCGAATTCAATGGAATCGAAGGTGACGTGGTGCGCCCATTCGGCTAAGATGTCCACGCCGCTGTCGAGAATCGGGCCCTGGTCCGTCGGCAACGATTCTTTATAGATCGTCTCATCGAAGGAGGTGGAAGCATTCAGGTCTGCTCCAAATCGAGCGCCGTGCTCTTCGAGGAACGATTCCAGCGTGTTATGCGGGTACTCGACGGTGCCGTTGAAGCACATGTGCTCCGTCAGGTGGGCGAGGCCCTGCTGGTCCGGGTCTTCCAGAATGGATCCGGCATGGACCACCAGCCGAAGTTCGGCTCGGTGTTCCGGATAACTATTGTGCCGGATATAATAGGTCAGGCCGTTCGGCAACTTGCCGGTGCGTACGGCGGTATCGAAAGGAAGTGGTGAGGTGAGTTCCATCGCTCCGGTTTGCGCCAAAAGCGGAAGCGGCAACAGGACCGAAAGGAAAGCAAGGTATAGGATCCGTGGTAGTTTCATTGTATTTCGAGAAGAATGGGGGTTGAATTACTCCTCACAAAAATACAATAGATTGAGACCGTTCCCTTAAATTGGGATACGGAAAGGGGTCTGGCTCGACCGTGCGTCCTGGCGCATAGCAATCCTACTCGCGACCCGATTTTTCACAAATACAAGATCGCCGTGCCGTCAGTATTTCGCCCGAAGGGTCTCGCACAGTGCTTCCAGCCGCGATTGTAGCCGAGCATCGGCTACCTGAAAGGGCTCCCGCAGGGGATCCACGCGTCGGAAGGTGACACTGCCGAGCGTAGCGGTTCCAAAGTCGCGCGAAGTCGCCGCCGGACCGAATTGTCGGCCAAAGCCGATGGCAATCTCACGAATATCATGGTCCATCGCAATGCTCGCCAGCGATGGATCTACAAAGCATTCGCCGGTAAAGGAAAGGGTATCGGTAGTTCTCGTTTGCATAATTTTGGGATTAGGACGAAGCCACTCTTCCGGTTTGAAAACCGGCTTTCGTGGTCCTCGCCTCCACAGGAGGTTAGGTTAGTGGAATTTTAACTGGAAAACGCCAGGCCGTTTCTCATCGAGTGAGCGAATGACGCTGGTAACGCGGCCCAGAATCTGGAAATCAATATCTTCCGTGATCGGAATCGGTTTGAACCGCTCGTTGGCCGGCTCGAGATAGTATCCCTTTTTATTCTGGCGAAAGGTCTTCACCGTGGCAGAATCATCGAGCCGGGCGACCACGACATCGCCATCGTTAGCCGTTTGCTGCTGGCGGACGATTACGAGATCGCCATCCATAATGCCCTTGTCCTTCATGCTTTCGCCTTTTACGCGAAGGCCGAAGAGCTTTTTCGAAAGGTCCATCGGCTTGAAGGAAAGCCAGCCTTCGACATTTTCGACCGCCAGGATCGGTTCGCCGGCCGTAACCCGGCCGATCACCGGAATCGCGTTCGAATGCCGCTCGCCGCCAATTTTAACGGAAGGGCGGGCGACCATAAGCGCCCGCGAAAGTCCCGCGCCACCGCGGACAAGGAAACCCTTGCGCAGCAACGCCTCCAGGTGCTTCCGCACACCAAAGGTGGAGCTGACGCCTAAGTAATCGGTGATTTCCGAAATCGAGGGCGGATAGCCCGAGATTTCGAGGTATTCTTCAATATAATCGAGGACTCGCCGCTGTTGCCGCGGCAGCGAATCGCGTTCAGGAATGGTAGCCATGAGGTGCCTCTTTTGTGTGTGTGTGTTCAATTCATATTCATAATTCCTATCGGATTTGCGCAAAAATCGAGGATTATGAATTTATTATTCATTTTTTGCAGGCTGTTTCTGCGTTCCAGTGCCCCTTGAAACACTTGCCGCAGGAAGCAGGTGCCCATCAAAGCATAGACTAACATACGAAATAAAAAGGCGCGTGTCAAGAGGGGGACGAAATTTTTTTGTAGTAGCACCTTAGAAATGTCAGGTTCTTAGCACAATAGAAATGTCAGGGTTTCGGGAAGACCGCTACTGCTG
>JAKAIL010000309.1 GCA_021825235.1 Bacteroidota bacterium
ATCTGGACCACGATTTGGCGAGCGATGTATTTCAGGAAACGTTTATCAAGGTCTATCGCAAGGCTCATACGTTTCGCGAAGGGACGAACGTTTTGGGGTGGATCTACACCATCGTTCGAACGACGTTTCTCAACCACCGGCGTCAGCGTACCCTCGTGGGTTTGGAAAATGCCTCGGATGTAGCCTCGCGCGATCGAACGCTCGCGCCGGAATTCCGGGAGGAACAGTCCACGCTACGGGAGCGAGTCGAAGCAGCGATCCTTGCGCTGCCAATCGAAATCAGGGAACCGTTTGTCTTGCGGGAGTGCGACGGGCTTTCCTATCGGGACATTTCTGAGCAGTTGAATATCACACATGGTGCCGTACGCCAACGGATTTATCGCGCAAAACTCGCAATGAGGGAAACCCTGTGGGACCTGGTACAAGAAGAGGGGGAAATAGCATAAGCGCTCGCGTACGATAATGTGAGTTTAATTATGGCAATCGTGGAAGAACAAATTCTGGCATATCTCGATGGGTCGCTCTCCGGAGCAGACTTAGAGAACGTGCGTGGCCAAATTGCCCGGGACGATCGTGCCGCACGACTGGTGCACGCGCATACGCGGCTGGAATCCCTGTATGCGCTTACGGCCGAACCGGCGAGTGCGCCACTTTCCGTCCAGCGGGAACTCGCACTTAAGGTTCCACTGCTCGCTGCAAAGTTACCCTATCTTGCAATGCCGGAAGAGCAAAAGAAACGTGCTGCCATCGGATGGTGGGATTCGTTCTGGTCATCGAAGATCAATATGCTCCTGCTCATCGTTGCCGCACTCCTCGCGGGCGGAATTTGGTACGCCGTGCAGGATCGGGGTTTAAATCGGGCAAACGAGAACCTTGCCGGTCAGCATCGTTCTGGAATATCCTCTGTAATACCGCAGACGAATGAAGAATCACCTGCGTCTAATCGTCTGCAATCCTCGATTGTATCATCCACTTCTTCTAAGGCTGTAACTGTCTCCAGCGCTCGACACCTATCTTCATCGCTCCGCGAACGTTATACGGTGCATAACAGGATTAACGGTAGAGCCCACTTCGCTAGGGTAAATCGCATCGTTGCGAACACTGCAAACGGCTCCCTTCCCATGCTCCTAACTTCCTCAACAACCAGCACGATGCAGCCGATAGCAGACGAGCAGGCCGTTCAGAAGACTCCGAATTCCAATTCACTTCCTCCTCCATCAGGGGAGTTGCCGCCTCTTGCACTTCACGCCGTACTTATTTCGAACCGGCCACAAGCGGCACCTCATGCCTCACAAGCAATGCCAATTCCAGTATCCTCTTCGGAAGAGAACAACAGCTATATTCCGATCCACGCCTTTGTCGAGGAGAACATTCGTTACACGCGCATTTCTCCACAAACAAATCCTTCCGAATTTGCCCAAAAAGCAAATGGCACTATCTGGCAATCGAGCCTCTCCGTTTCCAGCCCGGAATTTGGGATTGATTATGAAGCCTCGCCATGGATAGCGCTGGGTGTTCGAGGCGGGAATTCCCAATTTCTTCAGGAGCAGGAACTTATCCATACGGAACCTATCGGCAACTATGGGCGTGTTTCGAAGACGGTTGACGAAACCGCGCTACTCGATCCATTCGCACCCTGGTTATGCGCAGCAGCAACCTACGTGATTAATCCTGGCGCGAGACTTACATACGAATTCACCGGTGCAGCCGGCAATATATTCCTGAGTGGATTTTCGCCAACCGCGTTGGGAGAAGCGGCAGCCACCTACACCCTGACAAATGCGTTAGAACTTCGTGGTTCCCTGCTCTTCCAATCGGCATGGGTGAAAAGTGCAAACCCATCCGGCGTGGCATCGTTGCAAGCCGGGTCCAACGCATCGGCTTCGGGCTCCGCCATTCAATCGAATACGAGTACGCTTTATCCGTCCCAGTCGTTTGGATTTTCGGTCGGAGTAACGTTCCACCCATAGGTTATGAAACGGCTGATCTTCATCCTTGCTTGTGCGCTTGCCGGGTGCGTGCAGGACCTTACCCCGCCACTCAATTCGGTGTTGGTAACAAGCATGGCGGATTATTTTTGGCACCCTGGGTCATCACTGGAATTTAATTCCGACCACATTGCCACGCGTGATTCGCTCGGGATTCTGCTCGCAAATGATTCCACCCCTGCAGGGACACTTCGGACTACATTGAAATGTCTTGTATCATCGGATTCCGTGTTTGCAGAAGGCTTTACAACCGGTTCCATTCTTGATCTTGGTAAGGATACCTCTTTTATCACATTGGGAGCCAATGGTTCACGACATTCCGGCGGCATTCTACTTCTAAAAGCGAACCCATTGGTAGATTCCTCCTGGAACGCAGGAATACTCATGACAGGCCCATCCTACAAAAGCGATTCTATCGAAGCACGGCTGCTTGCACGTCTCGATACGGTCACCATATCCGGGGTAAAGTACCCGGATGTTCTCGCTATCCGCTATGCAAACGAGGTTCCTCCGAGTTATACGGTAGATTCCCTGAACTGTCCGTACTGGGTCATCTATTATGCTCGCGGACGTGGCCCCATTATGTTCGACAAAGTGCAGGGGTCCTCGTTCGAGCGTCGCGCGCTACTGCCCTGAGCGCACATTTTAGCGGTGGTCACGGAATTCTTCGTATATTGGCATACGGGGCTTCGTAACTTTCGGTCTTTTTATGTGTTCTCGCATCATGAAGTATTCCTGCTGGTCACTGCTCGGGTTGATGGTACTTCTGGCATCCGCTGCTGGAGCGCAATGGAAGAATATTGCGCCCAATTGGGTGCATCAGGGAAGCATGTGTGGCGCAATGCAATACCGCGATGGTATCGTGTGGGCCGGCGGAGATCGAAGTCTTTGGAGTTCGAGCGACGTGGGATTGACGTGGCAACAAAGCACCTCCTTCCCCGTGGCGAAGATATTCGATATCGACTTTTATAATAGGTTTGTTGGCCTTGTTGCTACCGACAGCGATGTATACCGAACGACCGATGGAGGAAGAACCTGGACGATCTCTCGTGCTGACGGGGACTTACGCAAAGTGGGGTTTGGGAATTCGTCGCAAATGATGTTCGCCATGGACTACGATGGAACCTTCTTTACCAGTTCCGACGGTGGACAGAATTGGAGTCCATCGGTCATACCGATCGACGCACGTTCCTTTGCGGTCGCCAGCGATGGAGCTATATATATCCAAGCTACCACGCCGAGTTCCGGAAGCGATCCACTCGGAACGGTGATCGCATCGAAGGATTTCGGGCGTTCCTGGAGTAGCGGTGGTCAGACGTTTCAGTTCGATTGCTACTCGCTTTCGGTTGATTCCTGTAATCCCAAACAGCTTTGTCTGGTCAATGAGCAAATCGATGCAAC
>JAKAIL010000310.1 GCA_021825235.1 Bacteroidota bacterium
GGGAGTGTATTTGCCCGAAAGTGACGAACCGCGGCCGTTCGAAATATTTACTGGTGGGAAGAATTGTTGCCGGGAGTTAGAATGAAGTGGGGTGTAACAAAATTGCTTTTTAGTGATTAAGTAGTTTATGCAAAAGCTGACCTTATTTTTACTCGGATTAACGTTGCTGGCAAGTTTAATGGAATCCACAGCGCGAGCGCAGTGGGTTCCGGCCGGACTTCCAGGCCAGGACAGTGTGGATTTTGTCATTTCCTTAGGCTCACTGGGTTCCTATCTTTTTGCAGGAACCGGAACGCAGGAGGGTGTTTGGCGGTCGACCGATAATGGTGCGAGTTGTGCACTGGCGGACAGTGGCTTTACAGAAGATTCCATTCGAATAAATGCAGGATGCTTCTTGGCAGTTGGTGCAGATCTCTTTGCAGCCAGCGATGGCGTATGGCTTTCAACCGACAGTGGAACCAGTTGGACATGTACAATGAGCGCCTCGCGCAACGAAATTGGCTCGGTTCTTGCGCTTGCATTGTCAGGTACAACTCTGTTTGCAGGTTACGAGGCGAAAGGCGTTTCTATTTCCACGAACGATGGTAAGTCATGGACAAGTGCGAACAATGGATTGACGGATCTTGGTATTGCAGCTCTGGCGGTAAGTGGCCAAGAAGTTTTCGCAGGCACTGGTAGTTCAGGCGTATTTGCAACCACTGACAATGGTAAAAGCTGGGTGGCTGTGAATAATGGGTTACCATCGGGTGCATCCATTCTTTGTCTTGCGACACTCGGTACGACCGTTTTTGCGTCCGTCAGAACTGAGGGGGTGTTTCTATCTACGAATGATGGTGCGAGCTGGGAACGTGCGAATACTGGCATATCATCTGGTGCCGATGTTTTGTGTTTCGCAATCAGCGGAACGATTCTTTTGGCGGGGAGCACCCGGGGCTTTTACTTCAGCACTAATAATGGCACAAGTTGGGCAGCTGATAATGAGGGCCTTTCAAATCCAATTATTTGGGCTCTCGCAGTAATTGGCACGAATATCTTCGGAGGAATTAGCGGGGGTCCAGCCTCCAAGACTATCGGGAAGCTGGCACTCCCCATTTTGGGTAGCGTGAGTTCATCTTCATTTTTGGGAAATCACATCACCGCCTACCCCAACCCCACCACTCACTCCACAACGCTCCACTTCACAGGACCGGCGGGCGGCTATGCCACGGTCTCGGTGGTAAATGCTCTGGGCGTGTGCGTGATGCATAATGCTTATAGCGTGTCGCGTGATGGGTCCGTTACTTTAGATCTCTCTGGGCTTTCCGCGGGGATGTATGAGTGCGTGGTGCAGACGGATGGGAAGGAAATGTGTGTGCCCATCCTTGTGGAATGAACACCCGGCGTGGACGTGCGCAGCGGAGCTTGCCCTGAGCGAAGCCGAACGGGTCCCTACGGTTCGCGGCATGAACCAACTGCCCGAGCCTCGGCTTTATTACAATGTATCCTGACAGGAAGGAATCGTGACATGAAATTCAGATTATTCAGCTGCATTGCACTTAATCGTGATGTCCCGCAATACCATTTGAAAAAAGGGGATGTAGCGAGGATTGTCGAGTATATGGACGATCCCTATCACGGATATGCGCTCGAAGTTTTCGATGCGCTTGGCGACACTATTGATGTAGTGAGCGTTTCCGAGACCTATCTCGAAGATGTGCATCATGGTGAACGCCTGCAAGTGCGCCATGTCGAAGCGTAGCATGTAAACCGCCTGCGACCTTTCCCCCGGCGCGCCCGTTAAGCCTCCTCGATGACGCGCCGGCTTGCGATAGAGGTGCAGGAAGAGTTAATTTTAGGCTGGGGGGTATTGTAACTTCTCCCGTTCGAGCGTGTTCTCCTAAAAGGCGCGAACCTTCCTTTATTGGAATGTTCCGCAATCTTTCAGGAACCAGGACGGTTTCCAAGTCGAACACAAATCATCGGAAAGGAGAACGCGCATGAGTAAGCTTTGCTGGGTGCGCTTTATTGGGGTTGTGGCTATCGGTGCGATATCGTTATTGTTATCACAGGATTCGTATGGTCAATGGGTGCGAACCGGTCCGTCCGGGGGCTTCGCGGATGCCTTCGCGTCGAATAGTACGTACCTCTTCGTGGGGACCTCGTCCGGGGTTTTTCGATCCAGCGATTCCGGAGCGAGCTGGACGCAGGTTATTTCTGGTCTGACCGATACGACGGTCTATGCCTTGGGCGCAAAGGGTCCGGACCTTTTTGCCGGTACCGATACCGGCGGAGTATTCCTTTCGACGGACAATGGCGATCATTGGACTCCACTCCTGAGTATGACCAATGTGTATCCCGTAAGCGCGTTCGCAGTGATCGATACCGCAGTGTTCGCAGGAACGATTGGTGGCGGGATCTTTAAAACAACGAATAACGGAACGACCTGGGCCGCCATGAATAACGGGCTTTCCTCCGATACCGTGGAAAGTGTGATTGCGCAAGGCAATACGCTGATTGCAGCAACCTATGCCTACTCCGGCGTTTCGCGCTCGACGGACTTTGGCGGGACGTGGGTGAATATCAGCCAGGGGCTTACGTATGCGTATGTTAACTCGTTGTGCTCGATTGGTCCGGTCCTGTTTGGAGGCACGTATGGATATGGCGTGTTCCGTTCCAATAATAGCGGTCGGAACTGGACTAACCCCGATACCGGGTTGCAAATAAGTTCCTACGTGTACACGATGGCCTCGCAGGGCACCGCGGTCTTTGCGGGAACGCAATATGGTGTGTTTCGGTCGCTCGATAGCGGCGGGAACTGGGAATCTGTAAATGTAGGACTCGCGGACTCGACGCCCTATTCGCTGTTCCCCATGGGCCGGTATCTTTTTGCGGCGACGGCGACCGGCATTTTTCGTTCGAGCGATACCGGCGATACCTGGCACCAATCCTATAATGGAATTTATGCCTTCTACCAGAGTCTGACCAGCCCCGTGGGCTTCCTTGCCAATTTTGGATCCACCCTGTTTGCCGGGGTCAGCGTGGATTCGAATGGCGGCGTATTTCTTACGACCGATAATGGCGATGCGTGGTATGCCGATACCGCGCTGGCGAATAACATAATTCTTGCCATACAGCCGGTGGGTGCTTCGCTCTTCGCGGGCACAGACACGGGCGGCGTATATCGCTCCACGGACGGGGGCACCCATTGGGAACCGCTCTTCGGGCTTACGAATGCCTATCCAGTGATTGCATTCGGGACCATCGGTTCCACACTCATCGCTGCCACCAGTGGCGGCGGACTATTCCGAACGTCCGATGGCGGGACCACCTGGTCGCCGGACAATACCGGGCTTGCCTCGGCAAGCGCGCAGGTGTTCCTTACGAGCGGAGCGAATCTCTTTGCCGGT
>JAKAIL010000074.1 GCA_021825235.1 Bacteroidota bacterium
TAGTCCCCAGATGATATAGGGTATGCCGTCCTCGACGAACGATGCGCGGCTATCGTCGATGATTTTGCGAATGTACTGAAGCTCGTCCTCTGGACGGAGTGGTTGTTCTGATGTGTGTTCCATACGTTTAAGGAATCTCTGAGTAAGTCTGAATCTGGATTCCCGCATTCCCCACTTTCGCGAGGACGGGAATGACAGGAATGTATCCCTGTTGCGCTTTGCGCCATGATTTCAAATTCTGTCAGTCCCGCGAATGCGGGAATCCATACGATTAAAGAAGAAATATAAGATCAGGAAGCAATGGTAATTCGATGATAGCGGCGCTGAAGGATAATCCCAGGCACTACTTGAAAAAGAATGAGCATGAGCGCGTAGAGTCCAAATACGTGAATGCTTGGCCAGAGAAACATTGCAGCTGCCCCGGCCCACCAAACAAAGCTGAGATTTCGCAGCCACCGAATTTGATTGACAATACCGCTTAAATAAAATGCGATTCCAAGGATTATGGCGCTAAAAAAACTAATGACGAAAGGGCTGATCGTATCGAACAACGTCGAAAAGAACGAAGAACTAGGATCATAGTGATAATTGAGCATGAAGATGATGACGAGAAGTCCAATCGCCCCGCCGCACGCACCCCAGATAGCGGTGTCAATCCGCTCGATGATCGATTTTGCGCGTTGCCCCTTATGCTTTCGTGCTCGATACAACATAATCATCATGATCCAACCTAACAGAATAAGGGCAATCCAGACATAACCGGTGTCTAAATTGCGGTTAAGCAGGAACGACAGGTAAGTTACCCCCATGCCGATTGCCATAATGAGGCCCCATAGTATATAGATTTTCCCGTTTTCGACGAATGCCGCCCGGCTCTCTTCGATAATCTTGCGAATGTACTGGAGTTCGTCTTCGGGCTGCCTAATGTCGGAGTTATTCATGGTAACGTTTAAAAAGATGGTATTTTGTGAAATCTCTTAGTTGTCGTCCACGTGGCAGCCAATGCAGCTAACCGGCTCGAGCGTAGCATGTTCCATGTCTTTTTGCGTTAGCCAGGCAGAAGCTCGTTTTGCATATTCGGAACCGTTAAGTTCGCGGGTGATCCGGGAATAAAACATGCGCGCGGTATCCGTTTCGCCCAGTTCGCGATACGCGTCTGCAATTCCCCCAAGGAGTTCGCCGCGCAAATGAACCGGCATTTTCGCAAAATAAGTTTGTTGGAGTGCAAGCGTTCGGAGATAATCGCTGAGTCCCTTCTGAAACAACACTTGCTGGTAAGGCCCCTGAACGTATGGTGCTGTGGCAAGAAGTACGGCTCCACGTGGAATGCGGACCGCGACGCTGTTCGAATCGAGTTCCACCGCTCGGTCCATTTCGGCCATACCGCTATCGGCCAGTTTCATTCCCTGCTGGGCGTCGCCGCTTTGGAACGCTTGTCCCGATAGGAACCAAATTGCGCTCCCATGCCAGACGAGTGCCTGGGAATGGTTAGGATTTGCCTTCAACGTATCCTCGCATAGCTGAATCGCTTTGTGAAGTGCTGCCGAATCGCCCTGGAAACCGGCGAACATATCGCTACGGACCAGATAATCGAACGGTACCGGCTTCTTGTTGAGCGCTTGCTTCGGCAGCGTTATCGCGGCAAGGCTAACAGCCGCGAGCAGTATCCCGCCGATTAAAACTGGTTTCGAATTACTCCGTGATGTCATACTCTTTTTCGTGTTTAATGTGTAAAGTACTTTGCAATACAAAGTACTTTACAATATGCGAGCACGAGTAGTTCCGGTGTTGAAAATTATTTGGTGGATCATGGGTGTTGAAACGATGTACTGCTATTTAAGGACTACGGAATGCCAAATACCTGCTCCCATATCGCCAAAATCGCAACGGTTGCACCGCGCACCCCCAATGGCTGCGAAGAATGCCTGACGTTGGGCGACCGATGGGTCCACCTACGGCTGTGCCTGACCTGCGGGCATGTGGGCTGCTGCGATAATTCGAAGAACAAGCACGCCACGAAACATGCCCACGAAACGGGGCATCCGGTCATCAAGTCCTTCGAGCCGGGAGAAAACTGGATGTATTGTTATCCGGACGATCTGTTTATGGAGTGAGATCACGCAAAGCCGAAGTGGGTCAATTCCCTGCAACCAGCCCGCTCCGCCCGCTGTTGCCTTCCCGCTTATGATTCAACTCGACCCTACCATTCTCGATCGCCGGCGCCAGCGAACGCTCGAAGCTTGGAACCTAACGGACGACATCGTCCTCATTGGCGGCGGCTCACCCATTTCCATTCCCGGCGGCGCGGACCAGACCTTTCCGTTCCAAACGCACCCGGAATATTACTGGCTCACGGGCCGCCAGCGGGAAGGCGGGGTGCTTGCCTACGATCCCCACGAGGGATGGGCGCACTTCGAGCCTCCGCTTTCGATGGGCGAGCAAGTCTGGGGCGGAAACCAGCCCCCGATTGGCCGGCCGATCGAGGAACTGGAAGCCTGGACGAAATCGCGTGGAGCGCGCGCGGTCCATTGGCTGGGGGTGACGAAATATGCCGAGGCCGATCTGGTGTTGCGAGAGAAATATGCACACGTCCGCCGCAGCAAGGACGAAGCGGAAATGCAGGAAATGAAGCGCGCCGTTCATGCTACCGCCGCCGGACATGCGATGGCCAAAGACCTCCTGCGGCAAGGCACGACGGAACGACAGATTCAGGTCGAGCTGGAGGCCGCGATGTACCGCGCGGGCGCAGATACCGTTGGCTATGGAACCATCGTTGGCTCGGGACCGAATGGAACGCTCCTGCATTCCACGCCGGGAACCCGAGAGCTGACTTCCGGCGAGTTCGTGGTCATCGATGCCGGCGGGATGATCAATGGCTACACCGCAGATGTTACGCGCACGCATCCCGTCGATAATGTGTGGCTCGATGGGATGCGCGACCTCTACGAGGCCGTGCTTACTACGCAGAAGCGGGCAATCGAAGCCTGTGTGATCGGCGCCGAGTGGGGCGAGGTCCATTGCCTGGCAGCTCGCTCGCTGGCCCAGGCGCTCAACGAGTTGAACCTGATTACCATCAGCGCGGACGATGCGGTCGAGAACGAACTCATCGCACTCTTCCTGCCGCACGGGATCGGACACATGGTCGGACTCGGGGTGCGCGATGCTACCGGGCCGCTCCCCGGGCGTAAGCGCGACATCAAGTTTGCCGGAATGAAGATCCGAATGGACATTCCGCTCGACGAGAACTATCTCGTCACCGTCGAACCCGGACTCTACTTCAACAAGGCACTCTTAACGAGTACGAAACAGCGGGAGAAATACAAATCCGCCGTCAATTGGAACAAAATTGAACCGTGGATTGGCAAGGTCGGCATCCGTATCGAAGACAATATACTCGTGACCGCAGCCGGACCGGTGAATGTCACGAGCGAGATTCCCAAGTAGCGAGACGGAGTTATTTGAAGAATGGGGCTGTTGGTCTGCCGGTTTTCACTAACTCACTTCGACTATGCGTTTCCTTTGTGCGGTACTTCTCTTCTTCACTCTTCTTGGAACTTCCTTCACCGCGCGTGCCATCGTACGGACCGGTTCCTTCGACCTGACGATCAAGTTCATGGATACGACGCGGGAACTCTCGTGCTATATCCCCACAAGTTACAATGACTCGAATAAATATCGCCTGATGGTCTGCCTGCACGGCTTGGGCGATAACAGCGCGAATTATCGGAATGCGCTGATATTTTCGTTGCAATGGCAGAAATATTTCCCGAACACGATCTTTATTTGCCCCGAAGCCTCCGCGACGACCGCGGATTTTATTTCGCTGCCGGGCGATGAGTCTATTGTGGATTCCTGCATGGAGTTCGCGATGTCGAATTATCATATTGATACGTCCGATGTGATCCTTCAGGGATTCTCGCTCGGAGGCCGTGCGGCACTGCGTTACGGGCTGGAGCATTATGCAAAATTCAAGGCTCTTTTGCTAAATACGCCGGCAATCCAGGGGGTAAAAAATGCGCTTAACGGCCAGCCTTCGTACACCTACATCTATCAGAATGCTTCGCATATCCCCATCTACATTACGCACGGCGAGACGGATATTGCCTACGAACCACCGATCGATACGGCACTGAAGATGATCATTCAGAATGATGGCGTGGTGCGCTATGATGACGTTCCGAAAATCGGCCATACGATTCCCACCTTCAACCAGATGAGCGATGCGCTGGAGTTTATCGATACTCCCGCCCGCGCCGGAAACGATGTGGACCTTTTTGAACTGGATGTACCGGCGCGCATTTTTTCTTCCACGCTAAATTCCAAAGTCCTTGTGCAAAATGTGGGGAGCGATACGGTTACCTCCATCGTCTTTGCAATTGCGCAGGGCACGTTTACGGTCCTCTACACCTGGAAGGGGTCCTTAGCGCCGTTCCAACATGCCGTGGTGGACCTTCCCGGTCAGGTCGTAGAAAGCGGCGCAGCGACCCAAACGATTGACGTGCGGATCGACAGCATCGATGGCGTCCTGAATACGATGACCTCGGATAACGAGAAGATCGATACGTTCCAATATATCACGCAGGGCGCTTCGCTTCCGATGGCGGAAGGCTTCGAAGAAGCGAACTTTCCGCCGCCGGGCTGGCTCCTGCAACTGGCCGGGGATTTCTTTTCACCGTGGTTTCAGGATACCGTTCGAAAATCTGGTAACTATTCAGCAGGTGCCTTCAATTCGCTGTTCTTTTTCGATAACGAGGGCCGCGCCGAGGGGCTGGTTTCGCCCGTGCTAAATCTCACAACCGCTCCAAGCCCGCAGCTTTCCTTTGATTTGGCATATAACTATGACCGCTACACGCCGCCATATTTTACCGGGACCGTCAATTTGACAGACACCCTGGATGTGCTCATTTCCACCGATGGCGGAGCGACCTTTACGAGCCTTTTGCGCAAATCCGGAGCCGATCTGGCGACCTTTGCGGACCCCATCGTCAATCCGCTTAGTGCGGATGCAATTTTTATCCTACCGCAGGATACCAATTGGCGGCATTATACGATTGATTTAAGTAATTACGCGAGCGCGCCGGAAGCCTTTATCAAATTCAATTACATTTCCGGATTGGGTGGCTCTATCTATATTGACAATGTGAGCGTCGCGAGCCCCGCCGGCGTGATGGTTCCCAAGCCTATTACCTATAGCATTTATCCGAATCCGGCAACAGATAAAGTTACCATTGCAGGCAGTCCCGATAGCCCGGCTAACATTTCACTTCTGGATGTCGCCGGCCGTGAAGTCCTTTCGGAGCAAGGCCAGACCAATGCCTCCGGCGAATTTTCGATCGACACGCACACGCTCCTATCCGGATTGTACTTCGCTCGTGTGAGTATAGGCGATCATGCCTCCATGGTTAAGCTCACCATTGAACGCTAAGGTGCAGTACTCCCCCTAAACGAAGGAGGGGGTGGGGGTGGTCATTCGATCAGGCGGCAATCGCTTCCACCCCGTTCGATTCAAAATGCCGCTTCCGAACGGATTCCCCAATTGGAGTTGGGGAACCATCATCATCGATGCGAACAAAGGTGATGGACGTGGTGCAAACGAGCGTTTCCTCGCCGCTGTAGAGGCTATAGCGGCGCACTTCCACGCGGATGGTAATGGAAGTGGTGCCAAGCTTTTCGACATCGCCATAGAGCCGCACGTGGTCGCCCGATTTGAGCGGCTTCTTGAACAACAGTTCGCCCACGCGGAGCGTGACCATGTTGGGCGTTGAGCAGTATTCGGTCGCGAAGGCCACGCCCGCTTCATCAATCCAGGCCATGAGGATTCCGCCAAACATATTCCGGTGAATGCCGATGTCCCTGGCCATGCATATTTTTTTGCTGATGAGTTTCATAACGTTCCGATGTAAAACGAAAAGCCCTTCGCAGTGCTGCGAAGGGCTTTGCAAAATTCCGTGGGTTCTTTTGCATCACACGCCGTTCGCGCCCCGTCCGAATTGCTTCGGGCAGTCATACATGGCGAACCAGGCGTTAATGCGAATAATCATGGAGCGTAGATAAGTACGGCGGCCGCTTGATAAGTTTCAAAACAGGACCAGGCTTTTTCCTGAAAAGCACGATGAACTCTCTTTCATATTTGCGGGTTTCCGATCCGGCTATGAAAAGCTAAGCGCTACCCTTTGGTGCTTCTCCGCTTGTAGTGAAAAGTAACTGCTTTATTTTTCTACTACAATGTATAGTTCTCCAGCCTCGCTGCATGGTAACGTGCTGTTACCTGCGGGCGGCTCATGTGGGCGGTCGGCAATTCCGTCCGTTCTCCGAAGAGTCTCGAGCAGGGATTCGATTCCTGCCGGGATGGCGATGCTGTGCCTCCGATATGGATTCCCTCGTTTCTTCGCTCCGGCGTTTTTCACTTCTCAAAACTACGTATTATGAAAACTTGGAATCGGTTATTTGGATTCAGTGTAATCAGTCTTATCGCGCTGCTTCTTTCGATGCTTGGAAGTTCCCGCTGTATGGCGCTTCCGAAAGTCCTCGTCATGGCAGCAGAGTCGGATAGTTGGACTGCGGACGTTCAAACCAAGCTGCAGAACACCGGGCAGTTTGCACAAGTGGACCGAATGGTGGTGCCGTATGCCGGCGGGAGCATCCCAACGCTCTCACAGCTTCAGGCCTATGACGCGGTCCTTGTCTTTGGAGACTACGGAATGGAGTCAGGCGAAGGTTCCGTGCTCGCTTCGTATGTGGACGGTGGTGGCGCCGTAGTGCTGGCGACATTTTGTCTTTCGTACACGCAGATCGATGCAGCGTTCAACAATTCTACCTACCAGGTAATTGTCCCTGGCGGAGGGACGACCGGGGAAGTAACGCTGGGAACCGTTGCACAACCGAATCACCCGATCATGAAGGGAATCAGTAGCATGGATGGCGGTAGCAGCAATTATCGTGGGACTTCCACGACGCTTGCGGGCAATGCCTATGCCATCGCCTATTGGAGCGACGGAACGATTCTTGTTGCCGCTCGCGAAAATGTGGGACTCAAAAACGTGCGGCGAGCGGACGTTAATCTGTTCCCGGTCTCTTCGGACATGCGATCGGATTTCTGGCATACGAATACCGATGGTGCGAAGTTGTTGGCGAACGCATTAACCTGGGTTGCCAATACGGTTCCTCCTCCGGTTCTCAGTCTCGAGCCGCACACGTTGAATTTTGGCACACTGCCCGTGCATGATTCGGAAACGTATTGTGTAACGGCTTCCTCGATCGGAGCCTCGATGTTACACATTCAGGGATTCTCCCTTACGGACCCCCAGGACTATACCATCGTCAGCGGCCCTCAGGTCGGCGATAGCGTGGCGCCGGGCAATTCGGTCCAGTTCTGTATCAAGTTCAAGCCGGTCAATTCCGGACCACGGATCGCAACGTTTACACTTCGGACCGATGGCGCAGATTCCGGTACGCAAGTGGTAAACCTGTCCGGTTCCGTGCTGGCTCCAAATATCTCATACGGGGTAACGTCCTTATTCCATAATAAGCGAACCATGCTCGGCGATACGTCGCCGGTGCTGTATATTCCAGTAAGCTCCATTGGGCAATCGGGCGTTACGTTTAATAGTATATACTTTATCGGATTGGATGCGGACGATTATTTTATTACTCACTTGCCGCAGAATCCTTTACTGCCCGATGTGACGGATTCCATTGGGATTCGCTTTGCGCCGGAAATCGAAGGACGTCCGGATGCGAAAATTGTGATTAACACCGATGCCTTCAATATCCCAATAGATACCATTCCGCTGTATGGGATTGGCACCTTGCCTCATCTGGTCGTCTCCGTGCAGTCGCCGGGAGCGGGTAATACCGCGATGTTCGATTCCGTTGCTGTGGGCGATTCCGTCTGCCAGACGCTCTTGCTCACGAATCCGGGAACGGATACACTGCACATCCTGAAGCAGATTGTTACGTATGGCGATTATGATTTTACGTATTATCCGCTCACGGGGACCGATACGATTATCGTTCCGGGCGGCGGTTCCCAACTGGCCGATGTGTGTTTTAAGCCGCTCAAGGTTGGGACCCGGCTCGCCACCATTCGGTTCTACACCAATATTCCGCGGACGTTCACCAAGCCCAGCCTGGATACCAGCGAATTCGATATTAACGTTACTGGCATTGGCGTACCGTATGGGCACTTGTTCGTGCAGGGCAGCCTGAACGATACGGCGGTCGTCGGCGACTCCCATTGCATAAGCGATACTCTGGTCAACAACGGCCAGGCCCCGCTTACGGTGACCGGCGCGGCGCTTACCGGACCTGGTACTTCCGCATTTACGCTCACCGGAGCTACGGTTCCCTTTACGCTGGAGCCGGGCCAACAGCAGATCGTATCGCTCTGCTTTGCACCGGCCGCTCGTGGAACTCAATTCGATACGCTTACGCTGAGCGTCACGACCTCGGAAAAATCGGTAGTACAAGCGCTGTTGCTGGGCGGCGTCGGCGTGGAAGAATGCGTGTCCAGCGATTCCGTGATTCGGTTCGGTGCTACGGACATGACGCTCGTCGGCTCGGCCGATACTTCCTGTATCACGGTAACGAATTGTGGCGACTTACCCGCGACGTATTCCGCTGCTGCACCGGTAGGAGCGGATTACACGTTGCTTCCCCCGATGACCAGTCCGCAAGTGGCTCCGGGAGGTACTGCTTCATTCTGTGCCGTCTTTACGCCCACGGCGATCGGTGCAGAGGATGGGTCCGTGACCATTACGGGCGGTCCGAGTGCGGTAACCACCCGGCTGGCCGGTGTGGGCGCGGGTGTCCAGGCAAGCGCGACGGGTGCGCTCGCCGCGCCGGTGGCGGTCGGGCTGTGCCAGCCCTTCCCCGTGCGGGTTACGAACAACGGGAACGTTCCGTGGACGCCGGGGACCGGTTCCATCGGCGGGCCGAATGCGGCCGACTTCACGATCCAAAGCGGGCCAACGCCTTCGGTGATACCGGCCGGTGGCACGGCATCGGTCGTCATCAACTTCTGCCCGACGCTCGAAGGCACGGAAACCATGACGCTGACCTTCCCCGCTGCGCGCCCAATGCCGCTCACCACCTTCTCCTATAACGTCAGCGGCGTGGGCGCTGCCTCCGGCGTGGCGCTTACGACTTCGCAGGCCGGCTTCGAGCTGGGGCAGAGTTATCCAAACCCGACCAATGGTACGGCGGAGATTCCCGTGACGCTGCCCAGGGCCTCGCACGTTCGCATTGACATCCTTAACGCGACGGGCGCAGTCGTCCGCACGGCATTTACCGGCATGGTTTCGGCCGGCATCCAGCGCATTGCCCTCGATGCCAAAGGGCTGCCCAGCGGTACCTATTTCTACATGCTTACGAGCGGTACCGTCCATCTCACGCGCCAGTTAAGTGTGTTAAAGTAAAGAGCATCGAAGAAGTCACTCAGGGCCGGTCTCCCATCCTGCCTGTGCACCCCTTTTATGCCCCCTACAAGCGGGGGAAGGAGGGGGTAGGGTGCGGAAGTGCAACTCCGCACAACACAGTAGGATCGGGGACCGGCCCCTTTTTACTAACGGAATGAACCCTCGCCTCGTATAATAGCGTTTAGTGGGTTTGTACCCACGAGCGGTCAGGATAACATCACCTACCATCCATGGCCGGGCAACACAGGTGTGACATCATGAAGCACAATCACGAACTCTCTCACCGGGCCGTGCCGGCCACCACGGAACATAGGGCCGCTGTCAGCGATCTCGAACAGCTTCCGTTTTTCGATCTTGGCCTGATACCCGAAATCTGCGAGCGGGTGACCAAGATCGGTTATGCCACACCCACCCCGATTCAGCGCGAGGCAATTCCCCTGATCTTAGAAGGGCACGATGTGATCGGTATCGCCCAAACAGGGACTGGCAAAACCGCCGCCTTCATGCTGCCGCTCATCGACTCGCTCTTGTGCTCGCCGCCGGCAAAGCGAAAGGACGAGCCCCGCGTGCTCGTGCTCACACCGACAAGGGAACTCGCTACGCAAATCCACGAAGCAACGGTTAGTTTTGCTCAACGTACCGGGCTGCGCGCGGTGGTCGTATTTGGCGGTGTCGCCCAGCGACCGCAGGAGCGGGAGATTGCGAAAGGCTGCGACATTTTGATCGCAACGCCGGGCCGGTTGAACGACCTCATCGGCCAGCGCGTCGTTTCGATTGACTCGGTCGAATTTCTCGTGCTCGATGAGGCGGACCGTATGCTCGATATGGGGTTCCTGCCGCAAATCAAGCGCATCACAGCGCACCTTCCTCGGGACCGGCAAACGCTGATGTTCTCAGCCACCCTCTCGCACGATATCGAGGAACTGGCCCGCCGCCTGACGAACGATCCCGCGCTCATCGAAGTCGGTGGCCGCCGCAAACCGGCGGAGGGTATCACGCAGAAGATATACTCGGTGATGCGGTTGAAAAAGCCGGAACTGTTACTGAAGTTACTGACGGAACTATCCCAGGGAGAGGTGATATCCGATGGGGAAGCGGTGCCAATGCGAACGCTCGTCTTCACCCGCACGAAACACGATGCGGACCGCGTGGCGCACGTGCTGAGCCATGCGGGAATGAATGTGACAAAGCTGCACTCGGACCTGACCCAAAGCGAGCGCACGAGAGCGCTCGCCAGTTTCAAAGCCGGGAAATTCGATACGCTCGTCGCCACCGATGTCGCCTCGCGCGGTCTGGACATCGAAGATATCACCCACGTCATCAACTATGAGCCGCCCATGTCGCCGGACGACTATGTACACCGCGTTGGCCGAACGGCACGCGCAGAGAAAACGGGCGTGGCCATAACATTGGTCAGTCCAGAGGAGGAACCATTAATGCGCGATATTGAAAAGCGGGTGGGAGCCGAAATAGAGCGGACGATAGTGGAAGGCTACGCGCCGCCACCGCCAATCGAAATGAGCCAGGCCGAACGCCGCCGGCTCAAAGGATGGTCGCGGCGATAAGCATCAGGCGGCTGCTTTCTTTTTGCGATTCGAGAGCACGAGGAGCCAGGAGCCCAGTCCAATTAGCACAACGGACACCGGCCCGATCATTTCCAAACCCGGAGTAAATTGGTTTACCCATTTCCGGGTCATTACCGTTGTGCCGAAGAGCGGATCGGTTGCCGGTACGGAGATCATCGTCTGCGTTGTCGTGAATGGGTGGTGTCCCGCGGCGATCCACCAAATGAGCAGACCGGTTGCGACGGCAAAAAACACGATGGCAAGGAGTTGCTTTGGCTTCATGGGTCTGAGATATGGTTCAGAATGGCCGCGACCCAAAAGTCACGGCGTGGTTTCTTCCACTTGCGGCACTTAGCTTGTGGTCCTTGGTAATGCGTTGCCGAAAAGTTGAGCGGTAATCTTTATCTTCTCACCGACTTTGCTGCCTATGACTCCATCGGTCCCGGCGATGTTGAAGTCCTTGAGCGACAGATCGAAATCCGCATCGATCATAACGAGGTCGCCCGGCGCACGCTGGCGCGTCGATGCATTCTCTGGAAGATAGGTCAGGCTGAACGGGATCGTCATCTGTTTCGTAACGCCGTGCATCGTAAAGTTACCGACGGCCCAGCCGGTGGCCTTGTTGCCCGCTGTTTTTACATTCTGAACGGAGGAAATCGTGAAGGTAATGAGCGGATAGCGGGAAGCATCCATCCATTCCGGGCTGCGCAGATGGTTATCGCGCGTGTCGTTGCCCGTTTTCATTGTGCTGGTCTGGGTGGTAATCGTCCCACGGATCTTCGTTAGGTCCTGCGGATCGATGGTGAGCGTTCCCGCTACGCCTTCGCTGGTACCGCGAATGCTTTCGAGCGGGGCATCGCTCGTCCAGATAAACTGGTTCTTATTGACCCGGTCGTTGAGCGTCAGCAGCTTCTGGCCGCCGGATGCGACCGATAGCCGCTGGGCCTGAGCGCTGCCTACGCCGAGCAATACAACGAGAGCGACCCCAAAAATTGAGCGAACATTCCTCTTCCTATGCATTTTTCTGTCCTTCCAAAATAGATGTAGGTGACCTCACACTAAGGTGACGCGAACATGAATTAAGACGCTAAAAGAACGCTACTGGTTACAAATTCCAATGTTAATCTTTCGTAAGCTATCAAGTAGAAAACTACATCCGAAGGATTACTTGTTCAAACGTCTTTCGTTTATAACCCTCACTCGCCAAAAACGTCACAATTAAGAATTGTTAAAATCCACTAATTTTGAAGAATTAATTTGATTAAGGCTGGAGTCCCGCAGTCGAAGGGACAGAACGCGACATCATGGCACTAAGCGCAAAAGGCGACACCTTACTGTCATTCCCGTCCTCACGAAAGTGGGGAAGGCGGGAATCCAGATTTTATCAAAGCCTCCTCAGCAGTATCGTAAAATCCTACCGCTCGATGGAAACACTCCGGCTCACCGCATAGCCGCCGGAACTTATGCGAAGAAAATAAATGCCGCTCGGCAGGCCACTAACGTCGAGGGCGGTTTCGAAGTGGAGAGTGGAAAGTGGAGAGTGGTGAACGAGGACGCAGTTCCCAAGCGCATCGAATAATTGGAACTCCAAATCGGACCCCGGTTCCCGGATACCGGTCCCCGTTACCGCGAGAGCGGTCGAAGCCGGATTGGGAACCACGCTCGTTATGCTGAAGGGTGGCTGGTGCTCCATCGCGGCGAGGATGGTAGAACCGCCGCAGGGAAGGAGGAAATTGATCTGGACGGAATCGGGTGCGGAATGAGAAATGCTGTCGGGTCGGAGGATGGAAAGTGCCTGGCAATCGCAATTCAGGCGGTGTCCAAAAAGGGAAGCTGAATCGAGGTAAACTTTTGTAGAATTCGAGGATTCCGGAGATAAATACGTATTGAAGATGAGTTGAAGAATTGGATTTGGTAGCGAATCCGAAGCAAGAAAATGAATTCGTAAAATTCCATTGGATTCACTGGAATCAACCAATTGCCAGTTCGATGGAAGTTTTATTTGCCTAAGGTCCAAAACGCTGGTATCGAACTGAAATGTTAAAGTGCCCGAATCCAACGAAATGGGATCGGTTGTTTCAGGAATGAAGTTAACCCGGAGTTGGCTCCCAGGCAGCACTGCAGTGTCTTTAATGCCGCTCGGGAACCGAATGCCGCTCGGGAAGTATTGCATCGAATCGACATTTAGCGACCAAATTTGGGACGGGAAAATACCATGATTTGATTCAATTGTGTCAGGAGCCCAAACAGTACCAAGATAAACATACGGAAATTTTACGTAAAAGCGACGCCAAAAATAAATTTGAAGGCTTCCTGAGGCCATTCCGCAAAGATATTTCCATGTGTGGCCTTGATCTGTGGAACGATAACAGCCTTTCGTCATTGTCACAAGAAACAAATTATTACTATCCCCCCGAATGCAATCGCTACTAAAATAAGTTTTCCAATTCGGTGGTGGTTGAATAGTGCTTACTACTCGTGAGGAGTTCCATGTGTTATCTGTCCGCAAGACGTTTCCCCATTCTGTAAAAGCAAAATATGTCTGTGTCCCAGTAATTGCAAGAGGTTGCCAGGTTGGACTATCAATATCTAATGGTGCCCATGATAATCCACCGTCATGTGTTCTGAACCAAGAATTATAATAATCGCAATAAACTCCAGAATCAGAAGTAGCAAAAGCAAATCCAGCTGGGGATCCTTGAAAGCGCGATATTGGGATTTGAATTTGCCAAGTTTGGCCATCATCCCATGATACAAGGTTTCCATTCTCTGCGGTCAGAAATAGGCCTTTTGTAAGGGTATCGTAATAAATACCGCCTGTTATGCCGAAGTCAAATGACGAAAGAGCAGGCAGCATAGACCATGTTTTCCCACAATCCGTCGTTTTATAAACTTCAAATGAATTTATGAACCAACCAGTTGCACTGTCCTTGAATGTAATATCAACAATTTGGTCCATAAACGGAAATTTTAGGGACTCCCACGTTAGACCACTATTGGTAGTTTTTTGAATTCTTCCAAAGGAACCAGCGAAGCCGATTCTTGGAGGCCCGGGAAGGTTGAGGAAGTAGATAACATCGAATTCATTATTCCACCCCGTAGTGGTGTCGCTTTGGAATAGCATTTTCCATTGTGCGGACGCCGATTGCGAAAAAAGAATTTCACCCGCAATCAAACCGATTGCGAGGAGAACAGAGGTTCTAAAAATCCCAGCCGCATTGAGCGGCTGGGATTTGATGTGAACTATTTTCTTCCACATACTTTAAACATGAAGCGATGATCTTCAAGCCCACAGCCTGAAGGGTTTTTAATCCAAACATAGAAAGAATTTGCCATCATGTTTGGAAATTGATCTATCGCCGATACCATAACAATGAGGCAAGGCGGCCCAGATAAGATATTGTCGCTATCTTGAGCAGTAATTGTTGCTGTAATTGAGCAGCCAGAGAGATTAAGAGGTACGTTATTTGTATCCACCGTGTTTAAGGTTATTTCATAGTAACCCGGTCCGATTCGATGAGAGAGGCCCGAAACACCAAAATCGTGATGTGCAAATAGTTGTAAGTGGCTATCAATAGTTCCAGTGTCCATATCTCCCCAAGCAACTACGGAATTATCCCGGTAACTTGCGCCATAAATTGCTGGATTGGCAGGGCTATATAGTGTAGCACCTCCAGGACCATTATCCTGGGCAACCCAGGTATGTCCTTTTTTCGAGATTGTGAATGCTGTAGAGCGTAGCGTATCTTCCATTCCATTTCCGAAAATGGCGAGCATTCCATTTGGCCCCGTTGTGGTATCTGGAACGTTATAGGTCCCAGCCACAAATTGGCCCGAAGAACCTGCTATGAGGCCAACACCGCCCGGAATTGTTCCACCGTATGCTTTTGGGAGTATAACGTTATGGTAACCACCTCCGAGGGAGGCAATACCTGCGCCTACATAATTGGAATCTCCACCGGACAGAACAGAAGATCCACCATTTGTATCTATTTTATTGTTTACCCCACCAATAAGGCTCCCAAGTGTACTGAAGACGTTGTTGTTGAGACCACCTGCAAGTACATCGTAACCGGGAGTAAAAATACTACCAAGAGATATTAGGCAAACACTGCCGGTATCTGTTTTCCCGAGCGAATGAATTTGATTACCCTTGCCGCCGGCAAGGACACTACTCGAAGATACCCGTCCAATATAGTTACTGTCTCCACCAACGATTGCTGAATACTCGGAGCCGCTGTCGATATTATTACGCAATCCTCCTATCACAACATTGAAAGTGTCCTGCGCGCTATTGTACGCCCCGTCTCCGAGGAACGAATATTGTGCAAAACCCCATAAGATATTATGATAGCCGCCTGCAATTGTTGCGGTCGAAGGCCAAACAACATTTGAATCACCTCCAAGCGCTACACTATAATGGGAATGCACCTGATTGGCAAGTCCGCCGCCGAGAAAGGAATAGCTCGCTCCGCCGGTTATCAAATTGGAGCTACCTCTCCAGTTAGAGAAGAGTATGTGCAGAACGAATCAATCTTATTCTCTTGACCGGCACCTAAGAAGCAAAGGGAAGATTGGATTGAATCAAACCACCCGCCAGCCACGGTGCTGGACCACGAATCGGGCCCCAAACAGTTGAAGGCACCCCCCGCAATGACGCCATAGCTCGGATCGTACTCAATATTCGATAGTCCGCCACCTATGCTGTTATGGTCAGCACTGTCCATG
>JAKAIL010000311.1 GCA_021825235.1 Bacteroidota bacterium
CATCGCCTTCATCGCCGGTGGAGTTGCAGAAAATCGCCATTTTCTCTTCGTCCGGGCGCATGGTGCAGAAGGCACCGGCTCGCTTGCCTTTGCGATTTTCGAGATCGATGAGGCCCTCCTTGCGCATGCGCGAAAAATGCGCGGCCAGTCGAGGTGAAATTTCTTCGAATAAATGCTGCGCATTGTCGAGCTGCTTCTCGACGGGCGCAATGCCCGTGGGCAGCGTAAAATCCGGATGGTAACCCACGTCCCACGCGCGCAGCGTATCGGTTCCAAGTGCTTCGGCTTGCTCGGCATTCAGTTTTGCGAGGAGCGGCACGGCATACTCGCGCACCGAATCCCGGAACGCCTTGGCCTGCTCCGGACCGTAGTCCGTGCGGCGCATGGAGAGATAGCCGAGCGCAATATAGTTCTCGTGGCCCAGATTGCGGCCCATTTCATCGCGGAGCTGGACCAGGTGATCGTAAAATCCGGCGAGCACATCGTGATGATCAAGGAACCATTTACGGTACGCGAGCCAGGCGGCTTTGCGCTTCTCCGGGTCAGCATCGTTTTGCAGGCCACGGGCGCGGGCCAGGGTGAGCTTTTCGCCCAACACTTCCACTTCACCCGAGCTAACGAGCTTGCTGTACTGGTCCACGAAATCACTTGTCCTGACGCGCAAATCGGAGTTCACCGGCGCCTGCGGTTCCACCGTGGTCATGAGCGATTCGATCAGGTATGGGCCAAAATGCTTCCCAATCGCGTCTTTATAGTTGCTCGCCATAAAAAGATCGAGCAGTGCGGCATTGCCGGCCTCATAGGCCGGAATCGCCTGCTCGCGGAAATAGCGGTCGGCCTCGTCCCATTTCTCATTGGCCATGTCCTGCGAGTGGGCGTAATTGATGCGGCTGTACTCACCGGCGAAATAGGCCGAAAGCGAATTCCAGTCGCGATAAAGGTCAATCCAGGCCTGGGCCGAAGCCGATTTTTCGGCCTCCGGCACGCGGGCGAGCAGCTTTGCAAACTCCTGTTCGATAAATTCTTTGGTCAGTTTTTCCGGGCGATTAGGGTAATTTTTATAGGTCATGGTTTCCTGCATTTGTGCGAGAGAAAAATGGCTCCCGCCATGATGTTAACGGTGGTATAAAACGCACCCGTAGCTCGAAAAAGTTTGGGAAAATCGCCATTATTGCACGAAGAGACTGGCATTTAGAAACATAGCTTTCTTCCACATCCGATTGTGGATATTGGATGAGGCCACCTAACACATTGTGCGACAATAGGTTGGAGGTGCGGAAAGAAGCATAATCGCATTGTTATCCACACTGCGGAACTATTTGCGAAATACTTTGTTCTTTTTCTCCCAAAACTCGAGTGGTACATTTTCAAGCCGATCTTTCTGAAGGAATGGTAGAGGCTCCAAGAAATTTGGAAGAAAATAAAAGCTCCCTCCGATGGAAGGAGCTTTTGCTTTTTTAATGACTACTGGCCCTCGATCTTTAATGCTGCACCGATATTTTCACGGCCCGGCCCATGATGGAATTTGCGATATGGGCGTAATAAATGCCGCTGGGAACCTGGGAACAATCCCAGGTGAGGCAGAGGCCGAGTTCCGCGTCCGGGGTGGCGTTATAGAGTGTGGCGACGGTCGTGCCGTCTTCGTTCACCACTTCCACATTGGCGGGAATATCCGGCGGTAAATCCGCCACGCAGATGCGGGTGTGCTGAGCAGCTGGATTAGGATGCACCGTCATATCGATGGCGCTGGTAACGCCGGGAATGGCGGCTTCCACTTTCGCCGGGGGTGGCTCGATGGAGAAGAAGCCGTCAGTGTACATCACGCCGCCGTTTCCGAAAATGCCGCGAAGACGGAGTGTATTGCCATAATTATCCGGCACGTTCCACTGGAACGAGCCGGCTTTATAATCGGCATAACCAATAACTGCCCACCGCCCGGTGCTTTGATCCCAAAGTGATAATTGAACCTGACCGGACTCGTTTTGAGCCGGGGACCATTGTAGGTTCACGGTCTGGCCCGAGTTAAGAACATCGCCCGCTACCGGAGAAACGAAGCTTGAGCGGTTCACCTGCGCCCCGGCAATGCAAGGCACCAAAATGAGGCATGCCGTTATGAATGGTTTGAAGTGTGACATGATGAAATTCCTCTCGATGTTTAAAAAATCGAAACTTTTGTTATGGATCGTTCCCCGGAAGTTGGTTGAAAAATTACGAAATAATCGCCATAAGGAAGCACGTCCGTTGTCACGCGACTTTCGCCCGCTCTGATATCAGCCGAAAAATAGCACCGACCATCGGAACGATAAATGAAAACTCTACCACTCTCGCCTTGCGGAATAGCGGCTGTTATGCGGGAATCATCTTCGAATGCACGCAGGGTAGGCGATTGCAATTTTTGAGAACTTACACCGGCATACCTGCTCAAATCCCAAAAAATAAGCGCACGGCCTCCCGACACTGCTGTACCTCCGTCGGCGGAAACAGAAAGGCAATACATTGGCGTATCGACCGGTGCAAATACACGTATCCGGCCCACATTGAAGTCGTCGATTTCAAAAAAATCCGCATCCGGCAAAACCATGGTCAGCATGCGCTCAGGAGCGATATAGGCAGAGGGCAAAAAACCATTAACAAAAGCGGGTTTGCTATATGTGGGATTCCTAAGATCGTATTCGTAGCCACTACCCCAAAAATGGTGACCGTCCGGCGAGAAGGGAAGTGCGCCATCGTCCCCGACGACTTTCGCAACCAGGTTACCTGTGAGGTCGAACACGAAAGCATATCCCCCGCCCCAGCGCTTTACACCCACATACTCACTGGTTGGACTGAAATCAACAACTAACCGATCCCAATCAGGGACATATTGGTAGTAAGAATAAATCGAATCGAAGTTCAGTTCCCATGCAATTTTAGGATCGTTGCGCGATAAATCCCATAGCACCACAAAGCGATGGTATAAGCCGTTATCGTAGCCGGCCACGATGTAATTGCTATTGCGGGACCAATCAATCGACTGAACCTGAAGACTGTCGGAGATGAGCGGCGCGGGAATCTCCGAATAATTATCCGGAAAGTACACGTTAACTAATTTGATCTTCCCACCACGTTCGGCAATTGCAGCAAGGCCGGAACCACCGGAATCGATTGCCACACCATCGCCGGCCGCCGGACCGTACGTCGCTATGAGCTTTCCGTCGAAGACGCTGTAGGTGCGGTAGTCCCTGCCCGTGTTAACGATGCAGAAATTCCCACTCGCATCGAGCGCAAGGCCTCGGATATTCCAGCCGTTAGTGTCTGGAATTTCCCAAAGGATTTGCGCACGCGCGGCTGAGGCGACCATACCTGTGAAAAAGATGAGCAGCAATGA
>JAKAIL010000312.1 GCA_021825235.1 Bacteroidota bacterium
ACGGAACGCGAAGTAGCCAGCAGGCCGATCGCGCCGCCATCCGGCTTCATCAAAAAAAGTTCGCCACCGGAGAATACATTGAAATCGTCGTACTCGCTGAAATCGCAGGTGGCGGTGGTTACGTAGGCCAGCCGGTTGAAATTGCTCATTTCATTGATTGAGGTAGGTACGTTCAACACCCCCTCGTGCGTCCACACATTGGGGTTCCCATGTCCGATAAAGGAAAAGAGGAAGGTCCCATTATTGAACGCATCGATAATGGCTTGATTAACGGCGGGCTTTGTATGGCCGCCACTCGATGAAATGACCGTCGGGTAGCTGGCTTCGTAAATCTTATGTACCAGGACACGGTCTTGCAAATGCGTAATCTCTAGCTGGGTATCATAGAAATGGTCAAGGAGATCTTCCCCATAAGGAGGATCTTCCGGGTCCCAATGGTCATCGGCAAGGAAGGTGGCAAGGGTCCGCCAGGAGCCGGTGTCCGAGGAGTGTTCGTATTCCTGCACTTTCTGCACGTATGCTTGCGCATCGTCCGCATTCCGCGCGGAGATACGACCGACGGCAAGGTCATAAAAGTTTGGCGGATTGTTGTGGGTGAGCCGGACAAAAAAACCATCGTCTGGGAACGGGATGCCGGTAACGTCCTCATAGGGTGGTAACCAATCCGGCGCGTTGGTCTCGCGGTTTTGGTAATCGCAATGTCCGCCGCCAAGCAGGGTCAAATATACGGGACGGGTCTGGGCATGGCGGAAGGTATAGGCCATAAAGTCCCGGAGAGCCACGATATCATTATTGCCGTAGCCAAACTCCTGATAAATCTGTTCGATGGTCACGACGGCAGCGGACATTGCTTCGGTTGCCTCTCCGCCTTCCTCGCGTAGCGCAGCAAGTTCATTTGCCTGCGATAGAAAGGCCTGCGGCGCAACGATAATCTCCGTAGCTCCTTTTTGACAAAGGGTGTTTCGGAGGGTCGGTGCAGTAGTCAGGCTCAAGGTGGGGCTAAGGAGCGATTGTCCGGAGAAAGCGATGAATCGCCGCATGGCTCTTGTTTTGCCCTGTACCTCTGCCGTCATGGAATTACCATTCGCGTTCGCTACTACTTTGGGGAAGAGGGAATTTGTCACGTCCCACACTTCACCGCCGATGGCATTCGTAAACTGATATTCGAAGGCGCCATTCGTATCGACGAGGAAGAACGGAATGGACTGCGAACCGATATCCGTCGTTCGATGATAGAAGAGTTCTACAAAATCCAGTATCGCATTTGCGACAATGGAGCTGGTAAAGGTCAGGCTCAGATTAACCGGCATTTGTGTGGAAGGCGCGAGAAGAATAGGCGAGCTCCAGTTTCGGTCTATGTAATTTCCTGTATTCACAAGGGCACCGAGTGTTCCCATCGATTGGCCATTGACGGTAACATTCAGATAACCCGTAGCGGGTGAGCCGTTGGAGGTGCCGATTTGAGAATCCCATGCAATGAGGAGCGTGGAGGAATCCGGTGCATAGCCCGGAGCACCGAGCGAAAGTTGTAGCGGTGGTGCTCCTTGTCCGCTCTGGTCCACAATCGGTATCGGTTGGTCCAGCATCTCGCGGCCCCAATCGGCATATTCCAGCGTATGGTCCACTTCATGGATGACCGAAGTAAAAACGGTACTACTGGGGATAGCCGGGGTGCTGAGCGAATCAGCCTGTACAATAATGCGTGCTGGCGCAGAAACCGGTACGCCGCCCACGTGCAGAAGAAAATGGCCCGAAGAAGTATAGGGATTGATCGAGCGGTACAGCCCATCCGTAACGGTGTTGTAACTGCTATATTTCCATGCGGTTATACCCGGAGCGTAAAAATAAAAGTCCGAGAAGGTGGGACCATTGGCATGAACTTCAATGGGCCGCTCGATCCATTCGCCACTGGAATCGGTTACCGATTCCGGGAGCATCTCGCCACCCTGGCCCAGCAACTCGATCGAGTTCGGATTGATCGGGCCGGTAACGCCGGCATTCGCCAAGTCCTGCGCGGTAATACGATAAATTCCCTCTGCTCCAGTCGTCACCAGAATCCATTGGCCGGTATCGGTAGAAGCACTAAGGGGTTCCGCAAGGGGTGACGATTTGGCCCGTGCCCAGAAACCAGCACCTTGTTGCCATGCGCAGGAATAGAGATTGGGAATGGCTCCATTCAGAAACACCGCTCGGAAGGTACTCGCTTCCTCTCGGGAAATAGTTACACCCGAGGAAGGAGCCGAACCCGCCTGCGGAAATCGAATCCTTAGCACTAAGGACTTTACCCGCGTTACACTCCGTGTCGATGGGTCATATTGAATCGGAGAGACGGTCAGTTGCTCCGCGTAGGCGGTGCGGAATATCCGGACCGGTTCTGCCGTAAAGAGCGTAGTGGGCGTGGAGGAATAATATCTTCCATCCACCACAATATAACGTTCGAGTAAGCTGCCATCGGGTTTGGATCGATACGTTGGAACGGGAGCCAGATCGATATTCGGAATTACTTCCAGTGCCTGGCTGACAATTTCTACGCTGGCCGGTTCTGTGGACGGCGTGAGAAATTGCAGATGGAGTTTGGGGATTCCCTGCGCACCGGCAGAATCCGGCATCACGCCACCGGGGAAGGTCATCGCCGTATAGGTGTATCCGGATGTATCGTACACCCGTTGCGACTGGTACTGAGGAGCAATTTGGACCACGACTTCCTGTGGGGTCACGGAGAGTACCCGATAGCTACAGTTTCCGGGTGCTTGTGCGTGCAACGCCCCGGATGGGAAGGAATTCATTGCCACCAAAAGGAACGACGCGGCAACGAGTGGCATAAAAACCTTGCGCCACGTGAGCGATCGCTCCACGCTCAACGACGCGTGACGTGAAGGCGATGATGGATCCGGCTTGCAGACGATTTCCATTTCTGACGTACATTAACTCCCTCCGGCGCTAAAAGGCCGCGCGGAGCGAGAACTGACCTAACTTACGGTTAACGAATGCCGTTCAACCGTATTACTTATTGCTTTCAGAAAATTGTAGAAATCGTCGATATGGTCTGCTATAGCAATGGAGAAGCATTCGGAGCCATCGAATTCCACGGCCCCTTTCTGACTAAAGTGAGCAAACGTTAAGAGGTTGAAAGAGTTTCATTTCGGAAAATTAATGGCTGCTCTCCATACAGAAAAGGAGAGGGTTTAAAATTCCTTTCGTGAAAAAGACAGGCAACTAAGCGCCACATAGCCAAAACAAAGCCCGACGGTGATTAGCAGGGGAACTACTGCTACAGACTGATGAAGGATGATACTCGCAATGGCACGACCCATTTCCTGCGACGGTACAAGATAATGGAGCACCGTGCTCACGGTCCCCAGAAG
>JAKAIL010000075.1 GCA_021825235.1 Bacteroidota bacterium
AAGAACGGGTGTTAATCTGCGAGACAGGCGCGAAGCCTCAGCCCAGCATCCAAAAGCACCGTTCCTCTTACCACTTCTTTTGCACTTTTTGTTTTGCGCTACAAATATACAAGCCCAGGGTGGAGCGAAGCGGAACCCTGGGTTTGCGGCGCGTTTTAATTCCCGGAGTCCCGTAGGGACGGGTACGTCGCCCTTTCAGGGCTAATAATATTTTTTGCACACCATACCCAGGGTTATCACCCTGGGCTGCGGGTACTCCGTGCCTCCGGCATTAATCTGTCGTCCCTGCGGGATTTAGGGAATTAAAACACACTCGCACACCTCGCGCTTACGCATTACGCAAGCCTGCGATAGAGTGCGGCGTTCTTTCGGAAGGTATATTCCAGGGCGTCTCGAAACGAAAGCCCTTTGGGTTCCAGCACGCGGTGAAGTCCACGGCGTAACAACTCCTCCTCGGAAAGTCCAAGGTCCTTTGCCCGGCGAGCAAGCGCTTCATGTTCTTCGTGCGTAACCGCAAGCGTCAACGATTCCATACCGGAGCTAACGGCTCGCCTTCGAATGTCATTCCCGCAACGGCGGGCATCCAGACTCCGGCCACACCATGATCCCCGCATTCGCGGGAATGAGAGCCATGCCTGGCCATTTTTAGAGCGTCATATCCGCAAATACAAACCCGTCGCGCTTCACGATTTCGCCTAAGTGAATATTGATGGGGCGAGAGAACATTGGTCCGGCGAAGGCGAAGGTATGGAACTCGCCGTTTTCGCCACAGGGATCGACTTCGGGCGGGAATTCGTCGAGGAGCGATCGTTCCCATACACGTCCGGCAAAAGCAGCGTCGAGTTTACGCGGATCCACGCAGGTGATCCGCGATTTGAGTCCGCCGGCAATCATTTCACTGGCAAGCTGTGACGTTGGAATGTCCCATAGAGGAAAAATTGGCTTTATCTGCAGTCCCTCCATTTTCTTTTCGCGGTACTCGCGAATATCGCGGAGAAAAAGGTCGCCAAAGGCAATTTGCTCGAAACCGTCCGCAATGAGCCGGCGAACTGCCACACTCATTCGCGCTTCGTACATTTCGTTCGGGCATGGCCAGGGCAAATCGATAATACGAAGCGGAACCCCCGCCGCCGCCGCTTGCGCTTCGAGTAGTTCCCTGCGCACGGCGTGCATGGCCACTCGGTCGTGAGTGGTGTTGACGGTTGTGAGCAATGCCTCCACCTCGACGCCCTGCGAACGCAGCACGTGCAGTGCCCACGCGCTGTCTTTACCGCTGGACCAGGAAAGGACGGTCATCAGAGCCTTGATTTTATGAGATCGTTTGAACCTTGATTTTATGAGATTTTAGAGATTAAGGAGATCGTCTGAACCTTGAGTGTTTGAGATTAGTAAGATTGTTGAGATCAATCCATGTGCCCTCATCTTTCATAATCTCTAAAATCTCATAAAATCAAAACCTTGAGTGCATGAGATTAGTAAGCTTGCTGAGATCAATCCATGTGCCCTCATCTTTCATAATCTCTAAAATCTCATAAAATCAAAACCTTGAGTGCATGAGATTAGTAAGCTTGCTGAGATCAATCCATGTGCCCTCATCTCTCTTAACCTCTACAATCTCATAAAATCAAGGTTCTGATTTTGCGCGAAACTTACGGTTTGTCAGGCGCTTGAAGTCGAGACTCAAACCTCCAAAATTTAGGAGCAGACCGGTTTCCAGGTTATATGCCTCAAGATAGTTCATTGCTTGGGCGAGATGAACTCGTTCCAATGCAATAAGCGCTTTCAGTTCAACCGAAATTCTACCCTCGACAAGAAAATCCACTCGACGAAGCCCGATTTCTTCACCCTGGTAATAGATTGGCATGTCATGCTCCCGCGAATATTCGATCCCAGAATTCCGAAGTTCTATCGCGAGAGCACGCTGATAAATAACCTCTTGAAATCCATTACCGAGCGTGCTGTGAACGCGCATAGCACAACCGATGATTTTTCGAGTGAGTGCGGAATCGGGGTGTGCGCTCTCGTCAATAGGCATGGCCGGAACCTTGACTTTAGGAGATTCTGGAGATATTCGCGATTATCCGTTGAAATCTATCTTTCTTAATCCGAAAAATCTCATAAAATCAAGGTTCAGACGATGCGCCTTAAGCCGGAAAAGCTCGTAACTTCCGAAGAGCACCGTGCTCCAGAGCAAATCGCCGGTGAGCGCATTGCGGTAGAAGGGAACTCCGGCGATATAGCAGTCAACCAGTCCGCCGAGCGTTTTCGGATAAATTGCATCCGCCGAAAGCAGCCACACCGCGCCGTTCGACACGAGGAAGAATAGTGCAGAAACGCCCAGCACCGAACCCACGAAGCGGGGGAGCGTTCGGTTTCTCGAATAAAAGCGCCCGAGGAAAAACGCCGCCGCAATCGAGACATAGACGAATGCCATGAGTCGCCAATCGTAGAAGCCGATGGCAATATCCGTTGCCAGCATGGCCACGAGTGGAATGACAATGCTCATTCGCCGTGCGCCAAGATAGGCTCCGGCAAAAAGTCCGGCTGCCATCACGGCATTGAAATTAAAGACGTGCAGAGCGTTGAAAATAACGCGAGTGGCAATCGCAAAAACGACGAGCACTGCGGCCACAAGTATCTCAGTTCGGCTAAGCGGCGAATGTTGCATCTTGAAAATCCTTCCCATCCTGGGAATGTGGTTAAGAATTAGTGATAGAACGCGAAATGTCCGGGGATTATTCCGGCTGGCCGGGACCAAAGTAATTTTCCGGAAAAGGCATCATAGGCATCCACGGTGCCGGGATTGGTATAATCGCCCGGATTGCCAAGATAAAGCGCATTCGATGTTGCATCGTACATGCCTTTGTAATAGGCAGTTGGACCATCGATGAGTGGAGCGGCCATTTGGTGCGAGGGTACGGTCAGCGGAAATATCTTTGTGCCCATGATAATAAAGTGCTTGCTTCCGGTTGTTAGCTCTGGATCGTCGGACGGTGTGCCGGGAGTGAGGGAATCCACGATCACATCGCTCGTGGTATTCAGGAAGTAAAGCTCACTCGATGTAGTAGAGCCATCGCCGGAGGTCCCGATAATCACATAACCCGAAGCGGTATCGGCCAGCGCCTGTTCCGGGGATTCGGGTAATGGAATGGTCTTCGTAATCTTACGGCTCACAAGATCGAAGACTACCACGTGGAACGGTCCGCCATATTCTGTTGCACCGGTTGTAATATAGGCCTTGTGGTTCAGCACGGCGACGGCAATACTCGCACCACTGAGTGGTATCGAGTCTACAATCTCCGAGCTATTGAGGTCAATGAGTGCAGCGCTCGTCGCGTTCCGGCGCGTCACAAGCAGCGTGTCCGGGGCAATGAGGGCCATTTTATTAGGGGCATTCAATCCCAGAGGAATACTCGACTGAATATCGTGCAGTGAGTCTGGCAGAATATCATCTTCAAGATTGGTATCGATTATTCGGCCAATTTTTTCGAACAGCACGGAGTTCAGGGTCGAATTGGTCTTTCCAAAATTTCCTTCACTGAGCATAAGCAGGTCTCGGTCACCAGATGGTATTTGCGAAAGGTCCACAGTATAAATAGTGTTCGATCCGTTGGCAAGAATCACCGCCCGAGTTCCGGAGACTAAGATATCATTCCCACCGCTCATTGGAATGGGAGCGAATTGCGGATCTGTGCTGGGCTTGCACGACGCTAAAACGACGAGTCCAATCAGTAAAACAGATAGATGAATTTTATTCATGGGTATTATTGGTAATTAAGTTCAAGGGAAAATCTGTAGCTTCGCCCCGGCAACGGGTAATCCAGCGCCTCCTCGTAACTGGCATCGGTCAAATTCTGGACGCTTAGGAAGCAATGGAACCCAATGTCTTCGAAGGAAAAATCGCGCGTGGTAATCGTTACATCGTACGTCGCGACGGCCGGAAGTATTCCCTCCGATGTATTCGCGGCATCGCTGAATTCGCGATCGCGATAATGCGCCACGACTGCCAGCGATCCCCAATCTTCCCGGCGGATAGTCGCGGTGAAAAGTGAACGGCCCGGTGAAGAATAGAGGAGTTCCTTGCCATAATTAGTATCGCCCGGTGTTAGATTGTGAGCAGCAAGCAGTGTGTAGCCTTCCGAAATATCGAGGGATGTCTGGCGGTCTATGGTTAGGGTTCCCGATGCTGTGAATTCCCATCCGTTCGATTCGGCGACGCCAACATTGACGGGGCGCCACTCACCGCCGTTGGCTGGGGGCAGCCAGACGATTTCATTTTGCGCGCGAGTATAAAAATAGGTCCCGCGGAGCACTGGTTTAATCCCCGACACCAGTGGGGAATATTCTACATCCACCTCGCCATTATTGGCAAGTTCCGGCTTAAGGTTCGGATTACCCAATCCTTTCCAATACAGATCGTTGAGCGTAGGCGCATGAAAGGAGCGGCTGTAGGCAGCGCCGATCGTGAGATTATTAATAACCGTGTACTCGAGCAAAGCCTGCGGCAAAAGTTCGAAGGTAGAGATATCGGAAACGTATTGAGCACGAAGCGAGGGGGCAATCGTAAGCCTCGCCAATGGGCCGAGTGCAATTGCTCCGAAAGCGTGGACCTCATTCCTTCCAATAACCGGGCTGGAATTTGGCAACGCATTCTCGGTCCCGATAAGCTGCGAGTGGAGATAATCTGCCCCGGCATACCCCGTAAGCCACGGGTTCAGAATTGTATTTGCCGAGGCCGTGAGACCATAGAGCTTGTTGGTCGCAGTGTCCCCAATGCCTTCGGATGCTCCCTCGAAATACTCGTATTGATTTTGGTAGTCTGCTGCAGCCCATCCGGACCATTCGGAAGCAGAATGGTACAGCTTCACGGCCGCGAGTCCTTGTTCGTCATGTAGGCGCTCATCCAGCGAACTGGCGCCACGGTAGGGAGTAGTTACGGTGCCCGGGGACCCCCGGTCGGCATAAAAATAATTCGAAATGAATTGGAGCAGCGTGTTCACTCCCGCAGCATACTCGGCGTTCAGGCTCGCACTTCGAAGGGCAGCAGCGTTATTTTCGCGAAGCACATAGGTGTGCGTGAGGTCCTGATAAAATGGGAACTGGCCAGTAGAATGAGTGAGCGACCCATTGGCCATTATTCGTAAATGATCCGCGGGATGCGATGCGAGGGATGCGTAATATTCATTCTCCGGCAGCCCGCTGCCATGTGCGTAACCGGTTTGTTCTGAACCAAGTCGAAGCGATGCCGTGTCCGAAAATTCACTTTCGAGATTGATTGCCGCGCCGATGGCATCGCTGCCGAGCAGAATCGCGGCCGAAGCGGGAATTAATTCGATGCGGGAAACTCCATGCAGCGTTAGCTGCCCCAGGTCCGTTTCGCCCAACTGCTCATTCGTGAGCGGAATGCCATCGCGATACACCGTCGTGTATTCCGCGGGCAGCCCCCGGAAGCTTGGAACCGCGATGCTGCCAAGTGGCCCGTAGCTCCGAATTTCAAGCGAAGAGGACATCGCCGTGAGAGCGTTCGCCGCAATGGGAGAACCGGTTTCGTGAATGAGCGAGCCTGCCGATGTGATTTCGACCCCGCGTGCCGCAACCGTTGCCAGTCCGCTTTCACGCTGGGCCGTAATCTCGACCTGATGAGCCGGGAATCGCGGGATCGAATCGCGGGCCGATGCGCTATCCGCCGTTTGGGCACGGGCCATCCCGCAGCCAACGGCTGTGAGGATTAATACCGCGAGTATTCGAAACTCTGACAAAAAAGCTCCTGTGCGGCCTTAAAGGCGAGCATAGGAGCGGAAGCAATTCTTTTCGCGGAGATGCGTCGAACGGAAGTTCGGCGCCACACGAGATCTTCTTGCTGTAACTCCTGCCTCTCCCTCGAAGGCAAATGATGTCGGAAGCTGTGGCAGGTCTCCTGGCTTCTCCGTCTGGAAATTATGAATGATGAATGATGAAAACCATCGTTCAAAATCATAACTCCGTTGCCTTCCCGGCGCAAAGGTACGCGCCAGTGGTCTTAATATGGAGTTACAGTTGCGGGGCAGCTCTCGAATCGGTTCTTAGAACCTCACGAGATTCCCTTTTCACCTCGTTCGAAGATTATTTCTTCTCACAAGGCACCACATACTTAGTGCAAATTTACGAAATTTTTTTGAAACCTTCTGAAAACAGAGCAACTTTATTTTGTCCGCTCCTTAAATTGCTTTCGGAACCGCTCGGCAGACCACAAGCAGACGTCCCACAGGTTGGCCGTCGGTTCGCCCGTGCCAGGAATAGTCGGCATATACGTAGGTGGGCCAAATTCAGGCACGAAGGTTAGGAACTCTTCATGGCGCGCCAGGTGCGCTGCGATAATCATATCCCACCAGGACTCATGTTTCGCAACGTGCCCTTCCCATTGTGGAACTCGCGGATCGGGAACCTGCGGGCCATTTTCGAATCCCACGCGGCCATGAATGTGGATCGCGCGCCGTGCGGCCATTGTAAGCGCCTCGCGGTGGTCTTCCAGCAGCGATTCCGTTACCGCGCACCAATGGCTGTAATCTGCATTGATGCGCAAGTCGGGAAGTTCTCGAAGGAGAACGAGCGTGCTCATCGGGGAGTAGAGGGGCCGGCGCCGGTGCGTTTCATGCGCGATGGGAATTCCTAATTCTTCTTCCACGCGAAGTGCATGTTCGAAGAATCGAATCGTTTTGCCAAAGCTCATCGTATCTCGTCCGGAGTGGGCTACGATTTTGCTCGGTTCGTATTGTAATGCGCCTTCCACACGCCGGCGTAACTCTTCGGCGTGGTCGGATTCCTCGGTATAGACGAGCGCAATATAATCTAATCCTGCGCTCGTAAGCTGTTCCTTGAAGATTGCGGGTTCCTGAATTTCCTGGGCCGCGCATTCGACGCCATCATAGCCCGCAGCGTGGATCTGCTGAATTTGTTCTTCCAGAGGGCCGGTCATGCCCCATAGGGATTTATAGACTTTTAAGTGCATAGGCGTTGGTTCTGCGATGTTTGGACTTCCGGGGTGTCTTTAGAATAACTAACCTTATTGAACCCAAAACTGTTTGTATTTTTGTACGGAATTTTCGTTTAGAACCAATTCACCCTTAATGACAAAACGCGTGTGGAAAAGACCCTCGACCTTGTAGGAATAGGCGAATGCCTTGTGGAATTTAGCGATTTAGGCGATGGCCAGTACCAGGTGGGCTATTCGGGCGATGTCCTGAATGCCCTGGCCGCGGCCGGCCGGCTGGGCCTGCGGACGGGAATCCTGACGGCGCTGGGAGACGATCCCTTCCTCGAAGGACTGCTCGAAGTCCTCCAAAGTGAAGGCATCGACCGCTCCAGCGTGGTGGTGCTGGAAAACAAGCCCAATGGGGTGTACTTCATTCACCACGATGAATCGGGTATTCCCCGGTTCCATTTCCTGCGCAATAATTCCGCCGCGCGGGAAACGTTCGTGACCCAGGAACTTTCAACCGTAATCGACTACGTTCGCTCCGCTCGAGCATTGCTCTTTTCTTCGATTCCCTTGGCCGTTATGAAAGGCCGCGAGCAATTTTTCGAATTGCTGCGCGCCGTAAAGGGCGAGACCATCCTTGCCTTCGATCTCAACGTCCGCCGCCGCTTGTGGGACGATGTGCGTGAACTCCTCGCTCCACTCGATGAATTAGCGCCGCTCCTCGATGTTTTGTTTATTACCGATGAAGACGATTCCATTTTGTTCGGCCAGCGCCCAGCCAGCGAGGCGATGGAGGATTATGCGCGCCGTGGGTTCCGCAATATCATTTTCCGGCGAGGGGGCGCGCCAACGCGCGTAAAAGATCCGGTGGAAAGTTTCGGGGTTCCTGTTCCTCACGTGGCGAATATTGTCGATACCACGGGCGCGGGAGATGCGTTCAATGCCGGGTTTATTGCCGCAATGCTGCGCGGCCACGCCTCGTTCGAGTGTGCGGCCATGGGCAATGCTACGGCTGCTGCCAGCCTGGAATCGCGCGGCGGGCGCGCAACCGCGCTTACTGTAGACCAGGTTGAAAAGCTCTACCGGCCGCTCGTCAAGTGGGGAACCTTCCATGTCCCGGCGCACCAATGAACCGATGAGCACTGCGGATACCGAGCACCATATTCATCTCATTGGCAATGCCCATCTGGACCCCGCCTGGATGTGGCAAATGGAAGAAGGGCTGGAAGCATTCGCGGCGACCTGCCGCTCGGCGCTCGACCGCATCCAGGAATTCCCGGGATTCATTTTTACGTGTTCCAGCGCAGCGCAGTATGCATACGTAGAGGAAACACATCCGGAGCTATTTGAGCGAATCCGAAGCGCCGTAGCCGAGGAGCGATGGGCGATTGTGGGTGGCTGGTGGGTGGAACCCGACTGCAATTTACCGAGTGGCGAAAGTCTTATTCGACAGGCTTTACTGGGCCAGCGGTATTTCGAGTCGCGTTTCGGCAAAATTGCCACCGTTGGCTATAACATCGATAGCTTCGGACATAATGCGAATCTACCGCAGCTTTTGAAGAAGGCAGGGATCGAGGCCTACGTCTTTATGCGGCCGGGTCAGAAAGAGAAGAATCTTGCATCGCCGCTCGTTCTCTGGGAAGCGCCGAGCGATGATCAGGTCCCGGCGTATCGCCTTCCGCTGCATTACTCCAATCATGAATGGTCCACGACGCAAAAAGTTGCGTTGCTCGAAGAGCAATCGTTTTATCGACGGGACTGGCCCTGGATGATTTTCTTTGGTGTTGGCAATCACGGCGGTGGCCCGACGGTGGCAGAGTTGAAGGATATTTCGCAACTTCTGAACGCGCGCTCCGGCGTTGGTTTTAGCGACCCGGAACGTTTTTTTGATTCGATTAAGAAGGAAGAGCTACCCATCGTTCGCGGTGAGATGCAGCCCCATGCCATTGGTTGCTATAGCGCCTATAGTGAGATGAAACAGCTTCACCGCCGAACGGAACGATCGCTCCAAATAGCAGAGCGAGCGGAGGTTCTCGCATCGCTTTGGAACCCCACGCACGCAGCACACATTCCCTCTTCCGCTCTCGCTCAGGGTTGGAAGAATCTTTGTTTTAACGAGTTCCATGACCTTCTGGGCGGTGTCGCGATTCGAGAAGCCTGCGACGATGCCATCTCAATGTATCGTGAAGCGATTTCTATCGCGGAACGCACCGCGCGAATGGAATTTGCACGCATAGCTGCACGAGTGGATACCTCCCATTATATTCAAAATATCATTGTATTCAATATGGCGGCGCACGAGCGCGAGGAACTTATCGAATTTGAATTGTGGCAGCCGGAAGAATATAGGGAACCGAAACCACCCGCAGGCGTACTTTTGCGCGATGAGAAGGGAAGTGCAATTCCGACCCAGCGGATCGAGTCCTCCGGCAAGATCGGAGACGATCGCGCCCGCTTCCTGGCTAAAGTGAATGTTCCATCTTTGGGATGGCAAACCTTTGGAATCGAGCGCGTGCCCAATGAAACTCCGGCAACGGGAACGGTAACGTTACAGCAGTTGCCGTTCCCCTATACCCCGGCTATCATCGTTCGCGACGATTCCGATACCTGGGGCCACGGGGTTCATTCATTCATGGACTTCGAGGATGCGTTTACGGTCAACTCCGTCGAACCGATGGAACGCGGTCCGATCCGCCGGGCCATGCGAGTGAAAAGTAGTGGAAGCGCATCGCGTTTGGAGGAAGAAATTCTCGTTGAAGAGGGAAGTAAGGCCATCGAAATCAGGTATTTCCTTAATTGGCACGAGCAGCACCGTATTCTGAAGCTCCGTTTCAGGCATGGCTGCACAGACCCTGTAGCAACGTATGAAATTCCCTATGCGTGGATTCGGCGACCCATTGGGCCGAACGAATATCCAGGGCAATCCTGGGTGAATGTTTCGGAACGGGATGGCTCCGGTGGCTTCGCAATTATTACCGATTCGAAATATAGCTACTCGGTCGATAAGGAGTATATTTATGTAATTGCCGCACGCAGCCCGCTCTTCGCGCACCACATTCCGCCTCACGAATTCTATGCGTTGGAGCGCGAGCGGTACCAGGACCAGGGCGAGCAGGAGTTCCGTATTCGTGTGATTCCACATGAAGGCAATTGGAGCGGCAGGGAAATCGCTCGGTATCAATCTCCGCTTGTGGTCCATCCGGAGTCCTGGCATGTGGGAACGCTTCCCAAAGGCTTTGGCGGCTTCGAGCGCAAAGGCCGGGCGGTTCATATCGGAGCCATAAAAATGGCAGAAGATGGTCCAGGGATTCTCGTGCGGGCAGTGGAGCAAGCGGGGGACCATAGTGAAGCCGAGTTCCGTCTGCCATCGCTGGGCATGCGTTGGCAAGCTACATTTAGCCCTTTCGAGATAAAATCATTCCTCGTCCAGGATAACGCTGTGACGGAAGTCGATTTTTTGGAGCGGCCACTATGAGTGCAGTCATTGGGGTGGATGTTGGTTCATCGGCAATAAAGGCGGTGCTCTTCGATAGTAACGACCGGTGCCCGATTCGTTCAGAGCGGCGCGAACTTGCATCGAGAGTCCCCAATTTATCTCCGGAATGTTTTGAAGAAGACCCGGTAAGTATCCGCGATGCTACCTTTAGCATTATCACCGCTCTCGCACAGTTTGCGAAGGAGCATTCGCACCCGATTGAAGCCATTGGCTTTACCGGCCAAATGCACGGCGGGATGCTGGTGGATTCGGCGTTAGAGCCGCTTACGAATTTCGTTACCTGGCAGGATAAACGCGCCGGCGAAATTGCGGAGGATGGCAGCTCCTATGCCGATGAGCTGCGGGATTTTATGAGATCGGATCCGACCGGAGTTAGTATTCACACCGGATTCCTCATCGCGACACTGTATTGGCTGATTCAGCAGAAGGCGATGCCTCCGAATGCCGCGCGCATTTTAGGAATTTACGATTGGCTGGCAAGCCTGCTGGCAGGCCGTGCCGTTACCGATATTTCAAGCGCAGCGGCCTGGGGAATGTATGATCCAGTCGAACTTACCTGGCGAATGGATTTACTTACTGCCGCCGAAATTCCCGAACAGCTACTACCGGACGTCGCGGAGCCGGGAGCGAATCTCGGAACGATGAATGCCGCGCTGGCCGAACATTTGGGTCTCGATGCCTCCGTTCGCATTCACGCGTCCATTGGCGATACGCAAGCAGCGTATCTCGGATCGGGATGCACCGAGGATGAAATCCTCCTGAACTTTGGCACCGGTTCGCAAAGCATGTGGGAAACGGACCTGCCATTTGCCACGCAGGGAACCGATATTCGCTACCTTCGGAATGGGCAATATCTTGCCTGTGCCCCTACGCTTGCCGGTGGCGAAGCCTATCGCATTGTGGCAGAGTTCTTCCAGGAAGTGGTGCGAGAATTTTCGGGTCTCCCGATTTCGCGAGAACAGGCGATCGCCGTTATGGACCGGCTGGCTGCTCCATCGGAGACGAAGGGAATTATGTTCGATCCCATCTTTAGCGGCAGTAAATTTCGAGACGATTCAGAACGTGCCTCCATCGAGAATCTTACGAGGGAAAACTTCCATCCAGGTCCCCTGGTCCTGGCGCTTATCGAGGGGATGATCGAAGAAGTTGCCAAACCCTATTTCCGGCGCAAAGGCGAAATGATCCATGCCGGGTTAGTCGGGGCCGGCAGTGCGATGTGTTATAATACTGCGCTTCGGGAAGCTGCCGAGCGCCGATTTGCGAGGCCGCTCCGCCTTGCGCCCTATCCGGACGAAGCTGCCATAGGAGCCGCGCTGTTGTGCCTGGGCCGCTAAATTTTGAGCATTTCGGCTCGTAAGACTTGAATTTCCCGTATATTTGCAGGATAAAATTACGTGAAAAATCGGATTCTCGCGATTTCATCGCGACTTTCCGCCCTTTTACGTGTTCTCTGGATTCGAGAAGCCCGCAGCACGATTCGCCTGTAGGCCTTCTCCCTTATTGTATTCTCATTTTTGGCAACACTCGATCGCATTTCCATGAGTTCGCGCATGAAACGACCGCATCTTTTTTTCAGCATTATTGGGGCTGGGCTGGCTGGGCTGTTAGGGATTAACGGCTGTATTTCGCCCACCGTTTCCTACCAGGTCCAGCAGCTTGCGCAACTGCGCGTCATGAATTTTGCGCCCAATTGCACGGCACCCATAGATGTCTATTGGGACACAAAGACTCCGCAAGTTCTCGGCAATAATGCGAAGATTTATAACCTTCAATACGGCGAATCCTCGGTGTACTACACCTCGCTGCCGGCGGCGCAAGGGGGGACCGTTTACCATTTTTCGGTAACTAAAACGCGGAATCCTTCCGAGTTCGATTTAAATGATATTCAGGGGACGTTACTTCCTGGAAACCAGTACACGTTGATGATCACGCTAAATCCCTCAAATTCTCAGAGTTTCACATATTCGCTGATCCAGGACCACAATACTCCCAATCCCATTCCTACTTCAGCGTATGTTCGCTTCATCAATATGCAGCCAAACATCGGGCCGCTCTCTGTGCATGTGAACGATCCGGTCCTTGGGACAAATATCACACCCACTCCTATTCAGTATAACTCCGTAGGGCCGTACGTCGCACTTAACACCGCGCAGGATACGAGCTTTGCGTTTTTTGTAACGAATTCGAACAATCAGGTTTTGGCTCGGCTTTCCTACCAAACGTTTACCGGCGGATCGTTCTATACGCTTATCTATGCGGGCGATCCCTGCAGCACGCTTGCGAATAATCCGGCGGATACCTCGATCAGCGCGCTCGATACGTTCCGCCTTCGCGCTTTTGACGATAACTCCACTGGCAACGACCAGACCAACCCGATTCAGTATTCATTCCGGTACAACATTATCAATGCTATTTATCCCACGGTATTGCCGTACGACCAGAATAATCACCCACCGGTCGATACGCTCATGGGACTTTTAGTGAACGGCGATGGGTTCCCGGAACATGCAGGCTATTCCATCAATCCGGTTCCACCACTTTCTCCTGCGGGTGCATCTGTCAAGCTAAACACATCCGATAGCACTTATAGCGTTAACTACCAAAGTGCCATTCTGGCCAATCCGCTCGATGTAAAGGGATTTATTACGAATGCGACGGGTACGAGCCAACGGCAGGTATTCGATTATTCGCTCTCAAGCCCGGGTTCGATAATTACACAGGATAAGCCCGTAACGATTCTCCTTACCGGTCCGGCCGATACGGCTTCCCCGAACTTGAAGCCTTTTTGGCAGGTGACAGGCAAGGTATTCCAGGTGCCGGATACCAACTACGTGGATTCCGTGACGTTTGTCTTTTTCAATGGGTTAAGTCCTTCGCCAAAGGTCTTTACCAATCAGCTTAATACGTACTTCTTTGTTTCACAAAATGGTGGTGCGCCGGTGCCCCCGCTATTCAATGGGCTTTCCACTACTCGATCCGCGCCGGTGATCATGCGCTTTGGCGCCAGCGCCGGGACCAACTTCGTAATCAGCGATAAGATTGGGACGGGATCCAACGAGGTCGATGGCCCTCCCCATGGCTTTACCGCGCAGGCGGGCGGGATCTACGAGGTCCTTTCGACAGGGATTAAGCCCGACAGCCACATTCTTATAATGCAACTTAACGCGCAGTAACTATAGCAATGACCCGAACGGCTCGGCTACTTTAGCGCACGTTGTATTGTTGCTGCGGAGTGCTGAGCGATAACATTGCAATAGTGGTTTTAGCTGGTGAGCTCGGCGGGCCGCTCCTGTTGGAAGGTGCGCGCGCCGAGCTTATCGTTTGTGCCGATGGCGCTGCCGAACAGGCCCGATCGGCGGGACTCGAATGCCAGGCTGTTGTCGGAGATTTGGATTCGATCTCGCCGGATACCCTCCGATTTTTCCGTGAGCGGGGCGCGGAAATCCTTTCCGTTCCCGATCAGGACCACAATGATTTCGAAAAGGCTTTGGACTACCTGCTCACGAAATGGAGCGGCGATGTTCACGTGTATGGTATGACGGGTGGCCGGCTCGATCACGCGCTGGCCAATCTCAGCATTATGCTTCGCTATACGGGCCGCTTCCGTAGTCTCCTCGCGTTCGATAGCACTTCCGAATATCGCTTTCTCACGAAGGACCGAGACCAATGTTCGATGGAATGTCCCATCGGCACGCGTATTTCCCTTATTCCCTTTGGGGAAGCTATGGGTGTCGTGACGAAGAATTTGCGGTATCCACTCGCAATGGAAATGCTCCGCCTGGGCCAACGAGAGGGGCTGAGTAATCAGGCGACTGGTTCCCCGGTTAGCATTAGTATTGAAAAGGGAGCGATGCTCGTCGCGGTTGCTCTCTAATGCAGCGTGTCGGGCCGGGGTAGCGTCGTATCCGGATTTGGTGGAGTTGGGGTATTGTCGGGCGCACTCGTGGATGGAGCCGGAGCCGTACTACCACCCGTTGCCGGTGCCGTGTACTGCGACGACGAACTGGAATTTATCGTCGAAGAACTGGAGGCGGTAGAGTCCGTCGCATTCATATCCCCTTGTTTTGAACAGGCGGCCAAAAGCAGCCCCAGTGTAAGAAGAACCAGTGTTTTTCGCATAGGTAAAAGATGATTGTAAAAAATATCCATCGCCATGCAAAAGCACTACCAAACTGCCCAATGGCACAAAGCCTGCAGCACGCGTGTTCCCCGGCCTGCCAAAATAGTATAACATTTTAGCTCTCAGCACTCAGCACTTTAGCACTCAGCACTTTAGCACTTCTCTATGTTTGAAAGCCTTTCTTCACGGTTCGAAGAAGTATATAAGAAAATTCGCGGGCAGGCGCGGCTTACCGAAAGCAACGTCAGCGACATTATGCGCGACATTCGCCGCACGCTGCTCGATGCGGACGTGAATTACAAAGTCGCGAAGAAATTCGTTGACGATGTACAATCGAAGGCGCTCGGCTCGGACGTATTGCGCTCGGTAAGCCCCGAACAGCAATTCATCAAGATACTCTACGATGAACTCGTCCTGATGATGGGCGAGACCTCGAAGGACCTTACGTACGCGCCCGAACCACCGACGATTGTCATGGTCTGCGGACTGCAAGGCTCCGGTAAGACCACGTTTTGCGGCAAACTCGCGACCCTCCTCAAAAGCAAGAACCGCAAGCCGTTGTTAGTGGCTGCGGACATCTACCGCCCGGCGGCTATCGAGCAATTGAAATTGCTCGGTAAGCAAGTGGATGTTCCCGTCTTCGCCGTCGAAGGAGAAAAAAATGCCGTAAAGATTGCCGAGGAGGGTTTGAAGTATGCGCGCGATCATGCGAATGAAGTTGTGATTGTCGATACCGCCGGACGCCTTACCATTGACGAGGCCATGATGCAGGAGGTTGCGGATATCAAGGCGCGCATCAAGCCGCACGAAATTCTCTTCGTTTGCGATGCGATGACGGGCCAGGATGCCGTCACGACGGCGAAGGCGTTCCATGATCGGCTCGCGTTCGATGGCGTAGTGCTTACAAAATTAGATGGCGATGCCCGCGGGGGCGCGGCGCTTTCGATTCGTTCCGTCGTCAACGAGCCGATCAAGTTCGTCTCTACAGGCGAAAAGTTGGATGCAGAT
>JAKAIL010000076.1 GCA_021825235.1 Bacteroidota bacterium
TCGCTGACGACGCGCAGTGCATAAGGGAATTCCTCTTGGCTTGGAACGAGGTTCTTGAGTGCCCGCTCTGCCAGATTGCCATGCCCGATTTCCCGGCGGCCCGTCCCGCTATACCGGCCAACTTCTCCAACCGAATATGGCGGGAAGTTATAATGGAGCATAAACCGCTTGGTCGTCTCCGGCTGGAGGCCTTCGATAGACTGCTCATCGCGCTTCGTTCCCAAAGTGCAGCTCGTTAAGGACTGCGTTTCGCCGCGTGTGAAGAGGCTCGATCCATGGACGCGCGGCAAGATACCTACTTCGCACGAAATGGGCCGGATCGTTACCGTATCGCGGCCATCCAGGCGATGATTGTTCTCCAAAATCATATTGCGCATTTCGCGCTTCTCGATATCGTAGAGAATGTGGTCCACATCGCCTTTGATATGCTCGTATTGCAACTCACCGACTTTTTCGGTCATCGTCTTTCGGACGAACTCTTTTGCTTCATGCGTCTGATGAGAACGTTCCTCTTTCGCTAGTACGGTGCGAGCAAGTTCTCGCAGCTTGGACGCCGCTAATTCTTCAATCTGTGAAACGAGGGCCGCATCCATGATATGTTCGTCCTGAATGCGCTTGGTCTTGGCAATGCCGCACTCGGCAACAATCTTCTCCTGACCGACACAGAGTTCCCGAACAGCACTTGCCGCATTGCGAAGCGCCTCGACAAAGTCGGTCTCGCTGATCTCATGCGATTCACCTTCTACCATAAGGATGGAATCCTTCGTGCCGGCGACAACGAATTCATAATCGGCGGTCTCGAGTTCGGCAAAGGTGGGATCGATAATAATTTCGCCATTTACCCGTGCTACCCGTACTTCAGCAACAGCTTCTTCAAATGGAATATCCGAAAGTAGCAATGCCAGGGATGCGCCATTGGCCGAAATCGTGTCGGCATCGTGCTCCTGATCGGAGCAAAAAATCGTGGCGATGACCTGCGTCTCGACGCGCCACTCTTTCGGGAACATCGGGCGAATGGGGCGGTCGATAAGTCGGGCGGAAAGAATTTCCTTTTCGGTCGGGCGCCCCTCGCGCTTGAAGAAACCGCCGGGAATTTTTCCTGCCGCTGCGGCCCGTTCCCGGAACTCCACCTGCAGAGGCATAAAATCCACGCCTTCTTTTTCTTCCTCGGCGGCGACGGCATTAACCAGTGCCATGGTGTCTCCCAACCGGACCATCGTGGAACCGTTGGACTGCTTTGCGTACCGGCCAACGTCAAACGACATTTTCTTGCCGTGGCCGTATTCTACTTCGTATATCATTGTCTTAGTGGAGAACGGATAGTGGATAGTGGTAAATGTTCAGTGTCTAATCGATAGTGGAACTATAAGTGCGGAACCGTCCCGAAACCGGGTATCCGTTCTCCACTATCAACTATCCACTACTTCCGAATATCGAGTTGCTGGATGAGCGCGCGATACTTGTTTACGTCCTTTTTGGCGAGATAGTCCAGCAGGCGGCGGCGCTTGCCGACCATCTTCAGCAGCCCGCGGCGGCCGTGGTGGTCCTTCGGATTTTTCTCGAAATGAGGGGTTAGGGAATTGATGTGCTCGGTGAGGATAGCGATCTGGACTTCCGCGCTCCCCGTGTCCGCAGGCGATTTGCCAAATTTCGCGGCAAATCCCTGCTTTGCTTCTTTGGTAACAGGCATGGTGTATTTAAAATAGCGCTGAATAACAATGCTTCCGGCACCTCGCGCTATAAAAGCCTCCGAAAGCCACGTCCCCCGTGTGGGGACTGGTTTCTAAAAATCGAATGGTGGGAAACGGGAGGACGGGGGGATTAATTCCTTGGAAATGCTCAGATTATTGCAATTTATAGCTAGAAAGCTCGAAGTCTTGGGTCTGGATATAATCAACTGTCCAAAAGTTATTGGGAAGATAGTGATTCTTCCGCGTTTGCCATATTACCCGCTTAACAATGCCCGTACCTGGTGCGAGATACATCGTATCGACTGTTATTATAGAATCTGGCTCGATGCGCAAATCGCCATCCTGTCCATCATATCGGAACACGAGTTTGTAGCATTGAAAGTCTCCGGCGGGAACACTTACTCCATAGTGTGCGGTATCAAAAAATGCATGGTAGATATCGGTATCCTTAATCGTATCCCTATAGGGAACCAGCAGCATTGCTTTGAAGGAGCGCAACCCCGTGGGGTGATCCGGAAGTACGTACCAAAAACGTCCTCCGAGAGTACCCTCAAAAATATCACCGCAAATAAGTCCCTTTTCCGCTCCGTCGGAATAGGGAGCGAAGATAAAATTATCAGAAAAGCTCTCAAAGTTATCCCATGAATCGAATTCACTGCCTACGAATTGGTTTGCCTGAATTGAGGTCTGGGACCAACTCTTGCTGGCGGAATCCCATTGATAAACTGGAAACTGCCAGTTTTGAAATAGCGATAATGTGCGGCTTCCTGCTTCACCACTTTTATGCCCATTTGAATCAAGTCCGTACACCGCATAGGTCCATTGATTATTACTACCGACTGGAATCATTTGCTGGCTCTCCTCGGAAGGTCCGGTTGAGTTGTGACACCCAAACTGCGTCATTAGCAGAAGAGCGCATCCCAGCAGGATCGAAAGTCTTCGAGAAGGGTAATTCATCGAGGTGTTGTAATCAATTCATTAAAGGCTTTTTCCTTCAATTCTTCCGGTACACTGTTCCGCTTCCGATCGAATGCTGGAATTCTGAGTAATAGCCGTAGTATCTATCGAACTTCAGAATTTCAAAGTGATGAACGTCCGCCTCGACTAATCCTGTCCCATTGGCAAAATAGAAATCCACGTTCGCCGAGTATTTTGCCATGCTCGTATCCGAATATTGATAAGACGATGAATCGAAATAGGTGACATGTACCTGAATAACGTCATTGTAAGAAGTTCCACCCTTATTCGTGAAGGAGGAAAGGTGCTGGGCCAGCGTGGCCTGACATTGAATGGGCGAAGCCTCCGGCGCGGGTGTCCACGTGAGGCCTACACTTAACGTTTTGGGAAGGATCGTTGCTGCGTCATTCGCATCGGATTCGTTGAACCCCAGTACCTCGCTATCGGCGCTAAAGCCGTATCCAACTGCGTTCCCATCATTCGTGATCTGGCCATTTTGCTCGAAGGAGAATAGCGGAAAAACGCTTCTCCCGCCGCGCTGTTGTGCAATACCCAGGGACGCCTTGTAATCGGCGTCGGTTTGTTCGGTCTGTGAAAGGCTCCCACTCGCATCGAATTCTGAATCGGTACCTGTAATATGGGCAGTCCATAACGCATTATCGGGTAGGGGCAAATATGCAGATCCGGAGGCGAGCGCGTTGGAGTTATTCGTTCCCGGCCCGGAATTATTGCTGCACCCAAAATTCAGGACAAGAAGAGGGATCGCGAAGAAGAGAAGGGTTTTCATGGTCTAATCCTTTGGTTCTAAACGGGCGAGCCAGTGGCGGCCCGCGTTATCGGTAAAACGGAGAATGAGTTCGCCGCCATCCGGCGAAAGCCATGCAAATATACTGTCTTTTTGGGAGGTGAGCACGAAAACCGAGTCCTCATGGGAAAACCGGCCAAAGCGCGTCGATTTATAGACCGCAGGAATGAGGACTGTGCTTGCCGCAATGCCGAACATGTTGTGCTCCACGCGCACGTCCTTTAGCACTGCAAGCGAAAGCGAGTAGGCGCTGTCGCGGTCCATGGAGAGGTTCAGGTAGCCATATTTCTCGATGGGAACATCAACAGATTCATCGCCTCTCGCGCTCGTGATTGTAATCGTTTCGCCGGACCAATTACCGAGAATGGTTGTATGGGGTTTGCTACAGCCAAGCAAAATAAGAAGCGGCGCAAACACGCGAAGATGTTTTAGGACCATTGGAGTGAGAAGTTGCTCAATGTTTCAACAGGATATGGAACCCAGCCTGTTCGAAATGGTGGTTTGCTGTGAGGGCTTCGGAAATGCCTCGCTCGCGCATAATGTGAATCGAAGCACAATCGGTAAGACTCCATCGTTTGTCCGCAGCCTGTTTGAAAAGCCCGACTGCCATTCGCAGGAGGCGTTCCGTGTCCGGAATCACGAGTATTTCACGGTTTGCATGAGCACGGTCCCAGATTTCCGCGACTTCAATGCGTGTTTGTGTCCCGGCGCGGCTGGCATAATTAAGAAACTCAATTAATACGAGATCAGAGGTAACAATCAACAAAGAGTCATGTTTCGATTGAGTCCAATGGATGGCCCTCTCGTGTAGCGCATCCTTCTCAAATTGAAGCGCAATCCAATACGCCGAATCGGCGAAAATTTCGTTCACCCTCAATCTTCGACGTTCGGAGTTCCGTACAAATAGTGATCCACATTGCTCGACCCATCGACCGGGATGCGATCTCGTTCTTCCCGTGGAATCCGGTTCCACCCTTCAGACATTCTATCTAAAAGATCGTGCAGCGAGGAATTCGGCTGTGCTTTCGCTTGTGAGCCTCGCCGTGAAATCCGTTTAATTCGGGTTTTGACCTTTTTGGCAGTTTTCATAGAACGGCAATAACATTGTTGCCGGTATTCGGTTTCCCGGTTTTGCCAGATGAACTGCCGGACTACCTATAGTCGTTTTAGTACGATGATCTTTTCCATCCTCAAATCGCTGGCGCTTGGCGTGTGGCTGGGCGCGCTCATTATGCTGGGCTACGCGGTAGCCGGGCCGATTTTCCAGCACTCGCCATCGAAAACGGTGGCGGGAACGATTAATGGCATCATCCTGGGCCGGATGAATACCATCGAATGGGTATGCTGGACCGTAGCGCTCGTTAGCTCGATTCTGTTGCTCGTTCTCCATTGGAGCGGCGCGCGCGGGCTGCGTGTTGCGGAACTCACGCTTATCGTCGTGGCCGGGGCGCTCCTGTGGATTTATTCCATCCGCATTACGGCGCGAATGGAAACGCTGCGCACCATGATTGGTGATTTCGATCATCCACGCGCCGATACCGAATATGTTGCAGCTAAAACGGAATTCGATTCCCTGCACCATACCTACACGGCGATTGTGAGCACGAATATGATCCTTGTCCTGGGAGCCTTTACTCTTTCGATTATCACCGTAAAGCAATAATCGCTTCCAGGAAATATCGAAACGTGGAGGAGTACTTTGCCGGGCTTTCCGAAATGGAACTAAGTGCCCTCACGAGATTGCGCGAAACGCTTAAACGTGCCTTGCCAAACACCGAAGAAGTGATTAGTTACAACATGCCGGCCTTTCGCGAGGAAGGAATCGTGGTATGGTACGCCGCCGCGAAAAAGCATTATGCGGTTTATGTCTATCCTCGCGTGATGGCAGTCTTCAAGGAAGAACTGAAGCCGTACGGTAGAACGAAATCAGCCATACATTTCTCCTACGAGAAACCCATGCCGGTCCGACTGATTGCAAAGATCGCGAAGGAATCGCGAAAGCAAAACTTGGCGCGAAGAGCGGAGTAGTAATGGAATCGCCGTACCGGAAGTTGGAGGCACTTGTGAAAAAGGACGCGGAGGTCCGCGCCCAACTCATCGAGCGCGGGGAGCTTTTTGGCGGCTACCATCCCGAAATGGAAGCCGTGCATACGGCGAATGGCAGAATCCTGGAATCGCTTCTAAAAACACACGGTTGGCCAGATGCCGTACGAGATGGTGAGGCGGCACAAACGAACGCCTGGCTCATTGTCATGCACGCGATTTCACTCCCAAGCCTTCAGCGGAAGGTGCTTGCACTGCTCAAGGAACATCCTTCTGGCAGCGCACCGTCTGAGTTGGCGATGCTGGAAGATCGGACGTTGGTCTTCTCCGGGCAGAAGCAGAAGTATGGAACCCAGTTCGATTGGGATGCGACGGGAAAGCTAAATCCGTTCCCAACGGAAGAGGAAGAGAATGTTGACAAGAGAAGAGCGGAAGTGGGGTTGTCTCCGCTTGCGGAAGCAATCAGGAAATCACGCGAACGCTCAGTTGCCGAGGGCGAAACTCCGCCAAAGGATTTCGCGCGCTACTCACAAGCGCGCGAAGCATGGATGTTGCGAGTGGGATGGATACGCGACGTTTCGGAAATCGATCCGGGGTACGCTCAGGAGTAGCGCACCCATTTCGCAATTTCGCTCAGTTTGAATTTCTTTCCATACATGAGGATGCCGACACGGTAAATGCGCGCAGCGACCCATAGGCACCCGAAGAACGTTCCAACCATGAGCGCGACGGCCAGCGCAATTTGCCACCACGGAGGCGTTTCTGTGAAGATCCGCCCCAGCATGAGAATTGGAGAAAAGAACGGGATCAGCGAGAGAATCACACTTTTCGTGCTGGAGGGATTTCGAATAATTCCTTGCAAGAGGATGAAGGGGATGACAAGAAGCATTACCACCGGCATCGAAATTTGTTGGACGTCGCTCGCCGATTCTGCCGTAGAGCCGATGGCCGCATATAGCGTGGCGTAGATGAGGAACCCAAGTATAAAGAACAGAACGAAATAGAGGAACATGAAGGGCGAGACCGATGGAAGGATTCCTGTCCCCAGAATCGCACTGGCTGCCGTTAGTCCTACGGTCGTCAGCAGTGCCAGCATGATGGCCCAGACGCCGACCTGAATGAGCGCCGCTCCCGCAACCCCCACTACTTTACCGACGAGCAGTTGGAAGGGCCGCACGCTCGATGCCGTGATTTCGATCACGCGGCTAGATTTCTCTTCGATGACACTATTCATTATTTGAGCGCCATAGAGCACGAGCGTGAGGTAGAGAAGAAAGACCGTAATGAACGCCATAATCATTCCCGCTTCGCCATTATCTTTTGTTTCCGAAGCGGCGGTTACTTTAATGGTCTCCAGGTGGACGCCGGATTCCAGATTCGCTACAAGGGAGGGTTCGATACCACGCGCTTGTAGCTTGGCGTTGCGGACTGCCGTAAGGTATGCGTCTTTCAGGAACGCTATCGTTCTGAAATCGCTGGGATTATGCAGTTTGAATTCCGCCGTGGAACTGCTGTCCGAGATTGCATTCGCAGGAATAACCAGGTACCCTGTTAGCGCCTTGGAGGCTACGCGCCGTTCGAGCGAATCCTGGACACCGGGTCCCGGTTGGACGCTCTTGAGTGCAATATCCGATTCCAATTGTTTGGCGAGGAAACCGGTTGCCGTATCCTTCGACGCTTTTACCATGCTCTGGGCAATTGTTCCGGTGCTGTCGAGAATGACAACGTGCCGAACATCGCCCGAACTTGTTGCCGCGAAGTAGGCAGGAAGAACAATCATCGCACCCAGCAATACCGGGCCAATAAAGGTCATGATTTTGAACGCTCGCGAGCGGACTTTCAGCAGAAATTCGTGACGAGCAACGATCAGCGTTTTATGCATAAAGACTTAGGCGGTAATGGGGGCGGTTTCAATTCGTTCGCGTATGGCTTCGAGGAACAGTTCCTTAATCGGTGGCTCGACAATTTCCCACTTCTGAATATCGAGGTGCGGGGCAAGCAACTGGAGAAGTTCACTGGGACGTTCCGGAGGTTTTACTTCCAGCAGCATTTCGTTTGGAGTACGCTCCAGAATGGTTAGCTTTTCTTCGCCAACGGTAGTCAGGAATCCGGCATCGCCGGAAAACCGGATCGAGATGAGTGTTCTCCCGGAGCGCGATTTCAGCTCGCGGACTTTGCCCGCAAGTACGATCGAGCCTTCGTTCATCAACGCGATCTCGTCGCAGAGTTGCTCAACCTGTTCCATCCGGTGTGTGGAAAGGATAATCGTTTTGCCGCGACCGCGGAGTTCGAGGATTACTTCGTTGACGAGTTCCGCGTTGACAGGGTCCAGACCGGTAAGTGGTTCATCCAGCACGAGTAAGTCCGGATCGTGCAGCAGCGTAAGGATAAATTGTACCTTTTGCTGCATTCCCTTGGAGAGATCGGACGTCTTTTTCTGTTCCCAGGAGCGGATTTCAAAACGGCGCAGCCAAACGTCGATCGCCGTTTTGAGCGCCGCGGTATTCATTCCCTTAAGGGAACCGAGGTATTCAAGCTGGTCGCGGACCGTGAGCTTCTTATACAACCCTCGTTCCTCCGGCATGTAGCCGATGCGGTTTTGGTGCTCTTCGCGTTGAGGTTCCCCAAACAGCTGGAGCACCCCACGGTCCGGTAACGTAATGCCGGTGATCATCCGGATGGTGGAAGTCTTCCCTGCGCCGTTCGGACCCAGCAAGCCGTAGATACTTCCTTGCGGGACCGTCAAGGAAATTCCCTTGACGGCCTGCGTGCGTCCATACGATTTTGCAACGTCTTCGAGCGTGAGAATAGGATTCGACATAGTGTGCATTCCAAAAGTGGCAGAGGCTCCGCCACGTGGCGCAGCTAAAGCATACGCCACACCTACGCGTGACGCGGAATCTCCTCTTCCATGATGATATCCGTCACATCATTCGTCGGTTCATAACCGTAAATCATGGGGTTGGCCGCGAGCCATCGCTCGGCATCGATAGCAGCGATGCAGCCGGTTCCGGCGGCGGTTACGGCCTGGCGATAGACATGGTCCTGGCAATCGCCACAGGCAAAGACTCCGGCGATGTTCGTAAAGGAGGTCTTGCCTTTTGTTTCGAGATAGCCGTGATCGTTCATATCGAGCAGGCCTCGGAACAGTTCCGTGTTCGGCGAGTGACCGATGGCTACGAAGATACCGTTGGTCTTTATTGCTTCTGTCTTGCCGGTCACGGTATTGCGAAGGATAGCGCCCGTGACAATCTTGTGCCCCTGATCATTCGTGGCGCCCAACACTTCGATGATTTCCTGGTTCGTGCTCCATTTCAGTTTGGGGTTTTCTTTGGCGCGGTCCAGCATAATCTTCGAAGCACGGAATGCATCGCGCCGGTGTACAATGGTTACCGAGCTGCAAAAGCGCGTAAGATAATTCGCTTCTTCCATCGCGGTATCGCCACCGCCGACGACGAGCACGTCCTGATTGCGGAAGAAGAACCCATCGCAGGTAGCGCAGGCGCTTACGCCAAAGCCCATGTAAAGCTGTTCGGAAGGAATGTTGAGCAGCTTTGCACGTGCGCCGGTTGATATAATCACCGAATCCGCATAATATACCTGCTCGCCGGCGTGCAGCGTGAACGGGCGTTTCGAGAAATCCACTGCGGTGATCGTTTCGTACTTGCACGTCGTCCCGAAGCGGCAGGCTTGCTTGCGCAGGATGTCCATGAGTTCCGGGCCTGGAATGCCTTGTTCGAATCCCGGATAATTTTCTACCTCCGTGGTAATGGTGAGTTGTCCGCCGGGCTGTTCGCCTTCGAACACAATGGGGTGGAGATTCGCGCGCCCGGCATAGATCGCGGCCGTAAAGCCGGCCGGTCCGGAACCAATGATGAGTACGGGATGAACTTCGTGTCGTTTGAGGTGAGTGGTGTGTTTCATGATGTCAGTTCCTAAGTATTCTTGTCCATGTCCTATGTATCCAGGGATCTGAGATTTCGTTTCAGCCCGGCGAGTTTCGCCCGTTTCATGGGCGACTTATAGAAACGTTTTACGTATTCTTCTTGTGCCATTGTTTCAATCTCCTCCGGGGTGAGCGATAGTATCTCCTCTCGGGGAGCAAATTCCTGAACATTCGTCGGTTCCTCGAAACGATTCCACGGGCAGACTTCCTGGCAAATATCGCAGCCATAGACCCAACCCGATAGCTTGCCCGCCAATGCTTCGGGAATTTCATGCTCCGGCTTTAGCTCGATGGTAAGATAGGCGATACAGCGCGTTGCATCGATTTGGTAGGCGGTGAGCGCATCCGTTGGGCATGCCTCGATGCAGCGCGTGCAGGTGCCACACAGGTCGTCCGCGGGTGGATCGGGTTCCAGTTCGACGTTCAGGATAAGCTCTGCCAGAAAGACCCACGAGCCAACCTCGCGGGTGATAAGGTTCGTGTGCTTTCCGCGCCAGCCAACGCCGGCACGTTCCGCGATCGCTTTTTCGAGCAGGGGGCCGGTATCGCAATAATAGCGGCCCGCTGCTCCAGGAACAAGTTTTCTAATCTCTTCTAAAAGTAGCTGTAGCTTTGGTGGAATCACCTGATGGTAATCCGTTCCCCACGCATACCGAGAAATTTTCAGCGCCCCGTCGACAGCCGAGGACGGCTGTCCAACAGCAGGCCGGACGCCTGCTCCACGCGGGGAGAGGCAGTCCTCGGCTGTCCGAGGATGGTAGTAATTCAAAGCCAGCGAGAGAATACTCTTTGCCTCGGGCATAATGTTTCGCACATCCCGTCGCTTTTCGGGATCGCGTTCCATCCATTTCATGAGGCCATGTGCTCCGCCAGCAACCCAGGCATTAAAGCGGTCGGCGGCTTCATCGAAGGGCTCGGCCGACGTGACGCCGGCTTTCGTAAAGCCCAGTTCGAGCGCTTTTTGCTTGATTATTTGCGTGATTTCTCGCCGGTCCATGGTGTTATGGCTGCAAGAACGTAGTTTCATGCAATTTGGCACCCGCATTATGAATCACCGCATGTTCCTTCTAACGTCCTTGGCGTTCTTTTGGGCCACTCCAGCACTCGCGCAGACGTTTTCTACCCCTGTCCCAGTCAGTACCGATGCCGGTGCTCACTCGCCCGCCATGCACGTCGGGCGCGGTGGAACCATCTGCGTAAGCTGGTTTGAAAACAATGCCGACATTTATTTCAGTCACTCGACCGATGGCGGAAACACGTTCTCCGCGCCTGTTCGAGTTAGCCGGCAGGTTACTACGAACAATTTCACCTCGCTCATCGAGCGCGCGCCGAATTTCGCCATTGACATGAATGGTGTCATTCATTTGGTGTGGATGGAGGCGCGGATTCCAAATCCGAAAACCGGTGGCGAGCAAAGCGACATTTGGTACGCCCGCTCGACCGATATCCCGGTCGGTATGTCCACACCAAAGAGCATTACCATTTATGACAATCGCGGAAGTATTGTGAAGCGCATGGCATCGTCGCCTATTGTGGGTGCGTTGCAGCTGGACGTTCGAGCGTTACCTTCCGGTGCTTATGTTTGCGAAGTGCCGGGAAACCCGCCCCGCCGCATTCGCTTCGTTATTCCCTAAGACGAATCCAAACTTCGCCGGATTCGATCCGCACATCGTAGGCAGGCGTCGCTCCCGGACCATCCGTGCGTTTGCCTGTATCGATTCCAAAGGTCCACCCATGGAGCGGGCAGGTGACGGTCCGGGCCTGGCAATTTACAGTTCCGGCCGCCAGAAGTGGAGATAGTTCGTGCGGGCAAATATTCGAGATCGCAAATATTTCGCCCGTTAAATGGAAGAGTGCCACTTCCGTGTCCTCATAACGAATGACCTTGCCGCGTCCACCGGCAGGCGGAATTTCCGATAGGGCACAGGCGAATTGGAACTCGCGCGGAGCCGTGGCTCCGCCAGCGAGTTCCCGCCGTGCGGTTTCGAGCAAGTCCTCATCGAACTCATCGGGCATGATTACAAATCACAGCAGATGAGCGGAAAGTTGCGTATTATTCTCCTCTTAGAGAAGGAGGGATGGGGTGGTTGTCATTTCATCTTCTGCTGGGAGGCCAGCGGCGGATATTTCCTTTTCGCGAGGGCTTGCTGAATGGCTTTCGCGCGGTCGAGATGATGCTGCACAATCGGTTCCGCTTTGGCAAGCGCAGCTTTTAGCTGTGGTGCGGTCGCCTTTGTCTCGAAATCCTTGACGGTGGCGAGTGCGTCGGTATGGTCTTGGACTGCCTGATTGATATAGGTGGAGTCGAATGCGCGGGGCGTAGATGCCGCATTGAGTGCGCTCAATTCTGCAGTAAGGTGAGCCGGACCGGCATCGTTTGCCGGAGGTTGTGGGGTAATGTTCAGCTTTTTCGCCAAATCAGCTTTTTCTGCCTTCATTTTGCTGTGGTCTCTGACCATCATTCTGGCGAAGCCCTTGACTTGCGGGCTTTTCGATTTCGCAATGGCGAGCTTTGCAAGCGTAATCTCAGCGGAGTCGCCTTCGCTCAGGGCGGCAATCATATTACCGTCATTGAGGGGGGCAGCAGTAGCCATGGGTGGTGGCGGCGGCGGCGTGGCAACCGCCGTGGATTCGGCAGCATTGCCGGTTTCTGATTGTTTCGAGCATCCTACCATGGCGAGCACCGCCCAGAGCATGACAAGGAGTGAAATGAGCGTGGTCAGTTCCTGCCCCCGAGAGGGAGTACTGAGCGGATGCGAAGAATGTACGTTCTGCATAGTCCTTTTGAATGGTTTAGTGGAACTAAAAATATCTCCGGCCAAAGGCGGAGGAAAAGTCACAGCCGTAGCAAAATTCGCGCCGGAATGAGTGGTGTATGAACGGAAAATAATGTGAAAAGTGTGTAACATTTGGTCGGAAGCGGTGTTAAACTCCCAAGTGTAAAGAGGTTTTTTGTCTTTTTACGTGACGTGTTGATCGTTTGCTTTCACTCTTAAACAGATGGGTCTATGAATATTTGGAAGCGGTTTTTCTCTGCTATTCTCCTGATACTTACGTGTGCCGTTGTTGTGGCTCGTGTGCAGGCGCAGGGGCGCATCGATCAATATACAACGACGACCTTCGATGCCGGCTGGAACGATATTTCCGGGACCGGAACGGAATTTTCCCTGAGCGATATTCATGCCTGGGCAGGCGGTTATACGACAATTACGCTCCCATTCGATTTCAATTATGACAACACGGTCGTTTCCGCAGGAACGGATATCACTGTTTCTGCCGGTGGCGCAATCGCATTCGGCAGTCAAGTTGCGAATTCCGTCGGGATTGGCAATCAGAGTTATCCGGGAGAGCTTGGTATTTTCAATGGCTCTGCCGTGACAACGGGAACCGGATTTTCGGACATCTATGGCTTCGGAGGCTATAATGGCGGTCCGTACGTCAACTCGGATTACTATGAAGTGGATGGTTCTTCCCCGAATCAGGTCTTCACGATTCAACTGCATTCGATGCATTTTGTCAGCGATGGCGGGGGTGGGTGGAATACTTCCGAGCTGACCGATATGCAAATCAAGCTCTATCAGGGGACGAACGTTATCGAGTTCATCTACAGGGACCATAGCCACGATTTTGGTTATGATTATTACGAAAATGGCTGTAGCATCGGTTTGAATGGATTTGCTTCGCAGGGTTTTGTTTCGAATGCCTATGCGTCCGCGCAGACGGTAACTCCCTCGTCGGATATCCGTTTTACTCCGCCACCGCCTCCGGCCCAACTTTCGCTCGAGCCGAAGACGCTCAATTTTGGTTCCGTTGAGCCGACCTCTCCCATTACACTGTGCGTAACCGCTACGTCGGTTGGATCCTCGCCATTGCAAATCACTGGCTACGCGATTGGGGGATCCTCGGCTTATACCGTCATTAGTGGACCGCCGGTTGGAACAACGGTCGATCCTGGCAACTCTGTCCAGTATTGCGTTCAATTCCTGCCATTTAGTCCCGGTGTAACCAATGGAACATTTACACTGAATACCAATGGCAAAGACTCGGGAACTCAAGCAGTTAACCTGACCGGCATTGGTGCGATACCAGAAGTTTCGTATGGTGTAACGTCACTCTTCCATCAGGTTGCGGTAGAACTTACAGATACCTCGCAGATCGAATATGTTCCGGTTACTTCGACGGGCGTAGGGCCGCTATCGTTCAACAGCTTTTATTTTATCGGATTGAATGCGAATGACTATCAGATCGTCCACATGCCGCAGAACCCGCTTCCACCGGACGCGACGGATTCCATTGGGGTGCAGTTCACTCCGACCATTGAAGGCCGGCCCGATGCCAGTTTGGTTATCGGCACGAACGCCTATAATACTCCGTGGGATACGATATCCCTTTTTGGCGCAGGAACACTACCTCATCTCGTTATTACGGTGCAGCCACAGGGTTCTGGAAATACCGTGATGTTCGACTCCGTTGCCATCGGAGATTCCGTCTGCCAGACGGTCACATTGACGAATCCTGGGACGGACACACTCGAAATCCTGAATCAGCTCAAGGTTTCGGGCGATTACGATTTTTCGTTCTATCCGCTCACGGCCCCCGATACGATCATTTTGCCCGGAGGCGGGTCGCAGTTGGTCAATGTTTGTTTCAAGCCGCTCAAGCAGGGTACGCGATTAGCTACGTTCCGATTCTTTACGAGTATTCCGCTTACCTTCGAAACTCCTCGTCGCGATACGAGCGAGTTCGACGTAAATGTGACAGGTATTGGTGTGCCGTACGGCCATCTTGCGGTTCTGGGGCCCATGAATGATACCGTGCTCGTTGGGCATACGCAGTGCATGAGCGATACGGTCGAAAACAACGGCCTGGCCGATCTTACAATCTCGAGCATGGCTGTTTCGCCGGCGAGCGCCAACTTTACGATGAATGGCATTACGCTTCCACTTCCATTGGCCCCGGGTGAGAAAATGCCTTTTTCGCTATGCTTTACTGCAAATAAGCGAGGCACCGAAGTAGATACGCTGTTCATTTCCGGTACCACATCCGAAAAGGATATTTCCGAGGCGCTCATTCTTAATGGCGTGGGAGTCATTACCTGCGTCTCGGCGGATTCCGTCGCAATCTTTGGAATGGATTCCATGACGCTCGTTGGTGCAACGGATACCTCTTGCATTACGGTAACGAATTGCGGAGACTTACCGGCGACTTATACTGCAGTCGCACCCGTAGGAGCAGACTATACGCTGCTTGCACCCACGATGAGTCCGCAGGTTGCTCCGGGCGGAACAGCTTCCTTCTGTGCGGTCTTCACTCCAACGGCGATCGGTGCGTCGAACGGTTCCGTGACGATTATCGGCGGACCGAATGCGGTGACAACGCGGCTGGCCGGCGTGGGCGCGGGAGTCGTGGCAAGCGGGACCGGTGGGCTTCCGTCGCCGGTTACTCTTGGTATGTGCCAAAAGTTTACCGTGATGATCACGAACAATGGGAATGTTCCGTGGACGCCGGGAGCCGGGTCTATCGGCGGTCCGAATGCTGCGGACTTTACGGTCCAGAGCGGTCCAACGCCGCCGGTGATTCCGCCTGGCGATTCGGCCGCGGTAGTCATCAATTTCTGTCCTACAATTCAGGGGACGGAGACGATGACGCTGACTTTCCCGAGCGCGAGCCCGATGCCGATCTCCTCATTCACGTATAACGGAAGCGGCGTGGGTGTCTCCTCCGGCGTGACGCTGAAGACCTCGCAGGATGGCTTTGAACTGGGCCAAAGCTATCCGAACCCGACGAACGGGACGGCGGAGATTATGGTGACGTTACCGTACACAGCGCCAGCCCATATTGACCTGGTCGATGCGACCGGTGCCTTCGTGCGGACCGCTTTCACCGGCACCCTTGCCGGCGGTAGCCAACTTGTGAAACTCGACGCTAAAGGGCTGCCAAGCGGCACGTACTTCTATACATTCACCAGTGGCGACGTAAGGCTCATGCGGCAACTGAGCTTAATAAAATAATCGAAGAATTTGAGGCCGCAGAGAGCGTATCTTTGCGGCCCAACTGAGATGATCAAATTTTCATGGAAAAAAAATGAATTTACCGTAACTTTTCGCTCTGTTTT
>JAKAIL010000313.1 GCA_021825235.1 Bacteroidota bacterium
GCAGACCGTCATTTGGGCCGCTGGTGTCCAGGCTTCACCAGCCGCCACGTGGTTGAGCATCGAGGCCGACCGCAATGGACGGGTTCCCGTTACGGCCTCGCTCCAAATCGAAGGAGCGTCCAATATCTATGTAATTGGCGATACCGCACACGCACTCGATGAGGCGGGAATCCCACTTCCGGGGCTTGCGCCGGTCGCCATTCAGCAGGGAAGATATGTTGCCAAGCGGCTCCGCGCGGAACTGCGGGGCGCATCATTCAAAGAACCGTTCCATTATTTCGATAAGGGCACGCTCGCAACCATTGGCCGAACATACGCCGTTGCCGATATTGCAAAGTTCCGGCTAAAAGGAACGTTTGCCTGGCTTATCTGGGTCTTTGTGCACATTATGTACCTCATCGGGTTCCGCAATCGGTTCATCGTGCTGGCGGATTGGATCTGGGCCTATCTCACGTACCAGCGGGCGGTGCGGCTGATCGTGGAAAAGAATTCATAGGTCCCTGCGAACCCCGCCGTTCAATGCGCGACTAAGATTCGGAAAAATCGTCCTTTCGTTCTGAGTAAGTAGGCTCCGTTGGGAAGTGAATGCACGTCCAGTACGAAACCACTTGCATCCGGCTCTTTTGGCACCGCTATTTTTGCTCCAAGCTCGTTGTATAACTGAATCCGATCGCCAGGTTTGGTAATGTGGAGAAAGTCGGCGGCAGGATTCGGGTACACGAATCCTGCATCCGGGCTGGACGTGGACGTCACTCCACTCGCATCGATATAAAAATAATAGTTGCCGTTCGACCAATCGGTTGTATCGTTCGGAATATTTGCACGCACGACAGCATAATAATAGTTACCTGCCGGTAGATTTGTTACTACCACGTCTGTATCATTTACGGTGGTATCGATGAGCAGAGCGACCCCCTGCAACCAAACTTTGAGTTCGTACGAATTGGCCCCCGTGATACTGGAGAAACGGATGGGAACTGTAACGCCGACAAGGGAACCGGACGGCGGGAATACGATCGACGGCGGTAATGGGATTCCCGCCTGGGATACCGTATAAAAAATGGAATTGATCTGGAACCAAGCGCCGCTTTGTCGCCAGTCGCTGGTATCGATACCCCTGATTGCGGAGGCTCGGCCATAATAGAATGAGGCTGCCTCTGGCGTGGAAATCGTCAGTTCGGTATCGGTCAGAATCGTATCCAGTGCGGGCCGGTCGAAAAAGTGCCGAGTGTCTTTCCAGACATTAATTGGTACGGTGGCAAGTTGAATATGATATTTTTCGGCTCCTGCAACAGGTGTCCAGGAGATCGTAACCGGTGCAATGGGCAGTGGGCCGGTATTCGCAAGTGTATGAAAGAACGGCGCGGATAGCGAATATTTACCGGTGAACCGAATCACTGGATCGGCGCGAAAGACTCCAACTGCAGAGTCCGGAGCCGTTTCGAGAATCTGCGATACATAGTTCGATGGTGTAACAACCCCGAAGGGCGGATATTCCTCGGCCCAACTTGCGCCGCCATCTGTTGTTCGAAGAATATACTCCCCGGCAACCAATCCGTGGAGACTATCGGCAAAACTGATGCTACCAAACCCGATTGAAAGATCGGTATCCATTCTTCGCTGCCAGCTTACGCCGCCATCGGTGGTCTCCACCAGAAACCCTCGATAGGGAGCGGTGGAAAAGTCCGTCCCCGCACCCCATGCATGGCGCGCATTGAGAAATTGCATCTGGTTGACATACTGAAATTTCCCGAGCAGTTCCCAACTCTGTCCCCCATTGGTCGTCCTGTAATACTGGCTCAGTCCATCGGAAGCCGGCCACCCGATAACGCCGAACGTGTCGACTCCGAAACAAAAAATCTGCGGGCAGCCCTGGACGCCATCCGGCATCGCCACTGCTTTGAAGGTTCCCCAACCATCGGTGGTTATGAAGAGACTGTCTGGTAACGTTCCGGGCAGGCTGTTATAGATGTTGGGTGCATTGTGTGTCAGAGCAACGCCATATTCATCCGTAAGCATTGCCAAATCGGACACGACCGAGTTGGAATCGAAATCGCGGTGAATCCAGGTAGCGCCTCCATCCACCGAAATGTCCAGGAAGCCCCGGTAACGATATAGTACATTGTACCCGCTCATTCCAAGGTACGCTTCACTATCGCCGGCAATGGCGTATTGCTCGGGCCTGTTATGCACGATGGTATTACAGCGGTCAGTTCCCTTCGAGGTGTCGAAGAAGAGGGTATTCCAGGTTGCGCCACCATCCGTAGAATGACGCACCACATGAAGCAACGGGAAGCTGTTCGTTTCCGCGATGAGCGCAAGATCGCTTGAGTTTGCCGCGGAAATATTTGAGCGCCAGGCGATGTATTTCATCGGCACACTATCGGTGAGTTCCCATCTTCCGGTTTGTTGAGCGAAGGCTTGTGGTGTGCTTGCTACGATACTCAACGCAAAAACGGTCAGAAGACCGACCAAATTCATTTTTTTCATAACTCGAAGGGTTTAAGAATAAGACCTGTTGATCGGACAACACATAAGCGCCATGAAAGTTGCGTGGCGAAAAGGTCACTATTTGATCCACAAAACGAGATTGGGTGCTCCTGATTCCGAGGCCGGGTAAGAAGGCAGATGCCACCCATTTCGGTTCATTCTGAACCGGATAGCTATGCCGCTCTTGCTATCACGGTTTGACGGAGTGGAAGCAATTGATCCGCCCGAAGCTCTGTAACCGCATAGGTTTGTCCGAGTTCATCAGAAAACTCGACGAGATAAACGCCATCACCGAAATCGAAAACGACGGTGCCGGTTTTGCCTCGTGTGAACTGCGACAATGGATAGCTCTTTAATTTTGTCGTTCATTGCACCTTAGCTCCTTTCCGTCGTACATAACAACTCACAAACCATGGAATAATTTCACGGTTTAGGCGACGGAACCTAAGGCAAGGAGTTTGCTGTAATAGCCTGTGATGAAATTTACAGCGGTATATGAGAAAGCGCCGGAAGGTGGCTATGTCGCGTGGGTGGAGGAGCTGAAGGGCGCTCACACCCAGGGTGAAACGCTGGAAGAAGCGCGTGCGAACTTGCGGGAAGCCATTGCGCTCATCTTGCAAGTAAACAGGGAACTCGCCGAAAAAGAAATCAATGGTGCCGATGTAATTCGTGAGCCGATTGAAGCAGAGATGGTAGAAGTTTAAGTCTTTCTGGGAACCGGAATTTCAAGGTCCTTACAAATTTGGCGGACCAATCCATCTTTGATCTCGGCGTGTCGCGGTATCATTCCTTTGCCATCTTCAACCAGATCGG
>JAKAIL010000077.1 GCA_021825235.1 Bacteroidota bacterium
ACTAACCAACCAAAGCCGCAGCTTGCGTTGCTCTGAAAGACTACCGTATGGTGTTACTGCCAAAGCTTGATGAAGCCATTGTTGATAGCCGAACGGCAATAGAAGTGAGATAGTAATCTCCTTTCCTTGAAGGTGTTGAATAATCCCTAACCATTTTGCAACAGCAAGGAACAGAAACTGTCCTGCGAGCACAAGGCCCAAAAGATAGAATTCTACCCTTTTGTTATTCACGCGTCGAAATGAGTTGCTTGGCTAGCGGCAACTAAGAATTAGTTAAAGAAAGCGTATGTCGCTGATGCATATAAGCACCCTACAGCAACGGCGGCTAACCCCTCAGTTAAAGAAACGGGTGCACCCACACCGGTGACCGCAACCGTAATTGGTATTGCTAAGTTCTGACATAACGCGTCTCCGGCACGCTCTCCCGTTTTTGGCACTAAGGCATTCTTCGTTTATTACTGATTCACTAGTATTCAGTGCTGGAAATTTTTCTAATATCAGCGTGATTTGCCAATTTTTGTTAACTGGCACGATATTAGCTAATCTTAACGCATCCGGGCGGAATTCTATTGGCCGTTCCGGACTTTAAGAGAGCAGAATGCTTCAGCTTAGGCAAAATCAATCGCTTCAACAACGGCTGACCCCGCAGCAGGTCCAGTACCTGAAGCTGCTGCAGTTGCCTATCCTTGCGCTGGAGCAGCGAATCAAGTCCGAAATAGAAGAAAACCCGATGCTGGAAGAATCTTCCGATGAGGAGGAGCGCCAGGAACAGGCTGCCGAAGAAACGGTGGCCGAACCCGTCGAGGAACCCGTTCTGGAAGTAGAAGCCGTCGGGGAGGGTGCGGAAGAACCGGTTGCGCCAGAGCTTGCAGAAGCCCAGCGCGATCTCCAGCGTGCCCGCGAGCGCGAGGAACGTATGGAGCGCGAACGTTCCGCAGAGGATTCCAGCGAATACTCGTTCGAAGACTATATGAACGACGACACGGAGGGCTTCAAAACGCCCACCTCCCGTGATATGGACGAGGACCGGGAAGAAGCGCCGCACGCCGCTACGGAATCGTTTCTTGAATCGCTCTACTCGCAAATTGCCATGCTCAATTTGCCGGACCGCTATCGCGCGCTGGCCGAAGAGATTGTTGGTTCCATTGACGAAGATGGTTACCTGCGCGTGCCGCTGGAACAAATCGCTCGCGATGCCGGAGTCGTGTACGGCGATGAATACACGCTGGCCGAAACCGAAGCCGTACTCCACAAGATTCAAAAGCTCGATCCGGCAGGCGTCGCTGCCCGTGATTTGCGGGAATGTCTTGCCGTGCAACTCGAGGTGATGCCCAACCATAATCCGATCCGGGAAGTCGCCCGCAAGATTATCCACGATTGCTTCGAGGATTTCGTAAACAAGCGATTTACCGCGCTCTCCCGGCATTTGGGAACCGATGTGCAGGGACTCAAGCCCGCGATCGATCTCATTCAGCACCTGAACCCCAAGCCGGGAGCCTCGATTGGCGATCTTTCCGAAAGCACCAAGTATATCACCGCCGATTTCTATATCGAGCGGACCGCCGATGGGAAGGGTTTCACGATCACGCTGAACGAACGCGGGGTTCCGCCGCTCCGCGTCAACGCGGCCTATAAGGACCTTATCCGCAAGCAAGCGCCGGAACATGGGAAATCGCTCACGCCGGAAGCAAAGGATTTTATCAAGAAGAAATTCGAAGCGGCGAAGTTCTTTATCATGGCGATTTACCAGCGCCGGGAAACGATGATGCGCGTCATGCAGTCCATCGTAAACCACCAGCGCGGGTTCTTCGAAGGCGGGGAGAAGTTTCTCAAGCCGCTCATTTACAAAACGATTGCCGAGGACATCGGCATGGACATTTCCACCATTTGCCGTGTCGTGAATGGGAAGTATTGCCAGACCGATTTCGGAGTCTTCGAACTTAAGTATTTCTTCTCCGAGGCCATTCCAACCCACGCGGGAACTGGAGGCGAAAATGGCGATGGCGAAGCCGTGGCCAATAAGGTGGTGAAGTACCGCATCAAAGATATTATCGATGGCGAGTCGGGAACCGAACCGATGTCCGACGAGAAAATTGTCCAACTCCTGAATGCCGAAGGATTCGATGTTGCCCGCCGCACCGTCGCGAAATACCGCGAGCAGATGAACATTCCCGTTGCCCGCCTCCGAAAGCGCCTTGTGTAGTCATTGACTAAAGGGCACCGTTGTCGCGGTTGCCTGGCGCAAAACGGGTACGGTTTGTGAAGGAATGGACGGATTACTTCAATTTCTCAAACCGGGCGAGGCCGCGCGCAAAGTCCATTGTCATCGCGACCTGCTTCAGGAGCTGGTTCCCAATACTGCCGGCGACAGTTTCGTGCTCAACATATTCTTCGAAGCCATGAATATCGGAGCATTCCACATCGCCGAGTTTTAGCGAGCGAATTTTGCATGTACGTACAGGTGCCGGACCTGCCACGCCTTGGTGCCGAGGCTTCGCGCTTTCGCGAGGTGATACATCCGTGGAGGAATACGTTCTGCCGCAATTCCTTCCCGCAATGGTAAGAATTATTCTTGCTCGTTCGGCAAAAATATTGACATTGTTACACGGTTCATTAAGGAAAAGTGGTGAATTGGGGAGTTAAAGCGCAATTCCTGTGTGTGGTGCGCGGCTTGTCATGGTTCTTGGCTGAGCATGCTCTTGGGCTCAGAAACTTTTCTACCGTTTACTATGAAAAAGAATGTTACTTCCTTCCCTCACAGGGGAAGGCTCTGGAGTGCGGTCTTTACATTCGTACTCCTGATGATCTCCTCGGGTCCGGCGGCTGCCGTGACCGACTCACTGCTACACCTGGAAACTTTTGCATCCGGCTTACCCGGCACGTGGTCCAAGAACTCGAGCTGGGTAAGCTCCGCGAACGGTAATGGCGGCACAGGTGGCTCCATGTACTGCGACCTCTATGACTACGAGTATCAGCATGGCGTGATGACCACCCCATCGCTCAATGCCAGCCAGTACTCGGCCAGTACCGATTCGGTCTGGATCGACTTCGATCTCTGCTGGCAATACAATAGTTACAACAGCGAATACGGGAACGATACGCTCACCGTTACCACCGGCACGGACGTTCTCTTAACGGGTGTAACGGCGAACCTTGCCACGTACACCACGAATGATTACACCATCAGCTACGATCCGCCGACCGGTACGGCATTTTGGCGGCACTACCATTTGCTGGTGCCGGTGACCAGCCGGACGGCTGAACTGTCGATTTCCTTCATCGGTGCTCCACGGCACGGCTCGACGAATCCGGCGATTGACAACGTCTCCCTTACCGCAAAGGCGGGCCAGATGCGGCTTACGCTCAGCAGGTATGCGATATCACTGGGTAACGTCCGCCTGGGAACCATAGGGAAGGATACGCTCACGCTTACCTCCAGCGCGCCGATATTACCGGTGACCATCCTTTCGAATACGATGAAGGACGGCAGTCATTTCGGGACCTGGCCGCACTCTACGCAACGGGTGCTTGCCAATAGCTCTCACGAGATCGATAGTGTCTTTTTCACGCCACCGGCGGCAGGGTTCTTCAGCGATTCGCTTCTGATCGCAACGAATTCGGACACTGCACCTCAGCAAAACATAGCCGTGTATGTTTCCGGGCAAGGTATCCAGGCAATCTTCCATTGTATCTCGGATACAACACTTAATTTTGGTCCGGTAAAGGCGGGCCACACAACGCAACAGACGTTCTCGTTTTCCAACATGGGCGATGACACGCTCTTTCTCGATCCGCCGGCCATTTCGGGTGGTGGGTTCTCGATCGTTTCCGGTCCAGAAAGCCTCATCCTCTTGCCGGACCGGACCGAACACGTGGTCGTGGAATTTGCTCCCACCGCCTTACAGACCTATGAGGGAACGTTATCGTTCCATGCTGCCAATGGAGTGTGGGCACCCACGGTTCGCTTAATGGGGTCCGGTCTTGCGCCGCAGCTCTCGATTGCCGATCCATATTCTATCGGGGGTATTCGCGTCGGCGATACACTCCTGGGAATGGTTCGATTCCAAAATACTGGGAACGACACGTTGTTCCTTTCCGACAAAGCGATCACGCAGCCATCCAATCTATTTATGCTGGCGCCATGCACCCAGTCTCAGCAGCAATACGATGGGGTGGAGGGCACAGTCTTTACGCCGGGACCCTGTATTGACACGGTTCTCGCTGGCGTGTGGGACACGATCTTTCTGACGTATGCGCCGATCGAGCGAGGACAAGATGCTGCGGAGCTCCAGTTTATTACGAACGACCCGGCAAATCCGGAACCGGTGGTAACCATCACGGGCCGCGGCTTGCAGGGAGTGCTCAATCCTTTGAGTGGATCTCCGTATTCGTTCGGACATTTGAGGATTCAGAACGCCATCGAGCATACCTATTGTATCTCGAACACGGGCGATGATACGCTGTATCTCTATTCGCCTACGGTGTCTGGAACCGGATTCAGCTTTGCCACAAGCCATCCCGGCATTACCAGCAAGGATATTGGGAATTCCATAGTCGGAATAGTGATCCCGGATTCTTTGCGGGCTGTGCCTCCGGGCCAGACCTATTGCGTAGACGTGCAATTTGCCCCGACGCAAAAAGGAAGATACTATGGAACGTTATCGTTCACGGCGCTGAATTCCACGGGACCGCTGTCTGTTCCGCTTTTGGGCCTTGGAACGGCCCCACAGATAGCTGCGCAGGCTTCCCTGGACTTCGGAATTATGCGCGTGGACCGGATGCTGGGCGGCACCGTTAGCGTTACAAACACCAGCCTCTACGATACCCTCCATATCCAGGCTTCGATCACGCAGGCTTCGGATGTGTTCCAGCTGGGAACCTATAATGAAGTATTGCTGCCCGGCGAGAGCGGTGTGGCCAATCTTTCGTACGTACCGAACCTTCCTCAGAACGATACGGGCGTGCTGACGCTCCTTACGGACGACCCGACCCAGCCGAACGTGCCGATTATGCTCACGGGCTTCGGTGCGTTGCCACAAATGGTAACGGCTGACAATCACGATACGATTGACCTGGGGCAGGTCAAAGTAAACTCCAGCACCACGCACGGGTTTGCGGTCACGAATAATGGCACGTGGGACCTCGTACTTTCCAGTCCCACCGTGACCGGTGCGGCCTTCAATGTTACGAATTATGCTCACCGGGTCAGCGTCGGAGCGGTCCGCTATGTGAGCGTGACCTTTACGCCAACCGCGGTGGGACCGTTTAGCGGATCCCTTACGATTGCCGGGGACGATCCCTACAATCCCACGGACATCGTGTACCTGAAGGGAACCGGCATTACGAGCGCGCTCGCAATCAATCCGGTCAACGTTGATTTCGGAACGGTTCCGGTCTATTCGGTAGTGGTCGATACGGTCCAACTGACGAACAGTGGCGCAGCGAGCGTCAACATTAGCTCGTACACGCTCTCTCCGCAAGCGGGCACATTCGCTGTGCTTAATTTTGGCACGGGCACGATAGGCCCGAATGGCACGACGAACATCATCCTTTCGTTCCGCCCCGATGCCGTAGGAAACTTTTCTGGAACGCTCACGCTGGGTACCGATGAAGTTGCCAATCCGATTCGGACGATCAACCTGTATGGCATTGGGGTAAAAGGCGTGCTGGCGCTTTCGCCATCGTCCATCAACTTTGGCGACGTTACCGTTGGCCACGATTCGACGGTCCGGGCATGGCTGAAGAATACGGGCGGCGCGCCATTAACGATTAATTCGATGATGGTTGTTGGCGCTGAGTTTAGCCATGCAGCGTTTGCAACCCCGAACACTATTGCGGCTGGCGATTCCATGTACACGGACCTGGTGTTTGCGCCCACGGTGGTCGGCGAAGCCACGGGTTCCCTGTTCGTTACCTTGAGCGATAATACGCTGGTCGCGTTGGCAATGCAGGGGATGGGCATACCTTCCGCAGGCGTGGGAAATGCGACCGCTCACACCATGCAGTCCAGCATAACCGTTTCGCCGAATCCCGCAACCAGCGATGCCGTTGCACACATCACACTCGACGAGGAAACGAATGGGCAACTGGAACTCTTTGACGTTACCGGACACCGGGTCCTGCAGCTTGTTCTCGGGCCGCATGCGCAAGGTTCCTTCGATGTCAATCTTCCAACCGAGGACTTTGCAAGCGGTACCTACTTCGTGCGTCTTACGCACGTAAACGGTACCGGTGCCTCCGCGCGATTGGTTGTTACGAAGTAAGTAATTACTTCGAAGGCTGCGCGATCAGCCATTGGCATGGTTCGAGAGAATTATCCCTGGCGCCATTACTACGGTGATGGCGCTTTTATTTTTGTGAAGCGGTAAGCGTTGCCTTCCCTTCCGGCTGTTTCAGTGTTCCCACGGATTCGAGCGGATTTGCAAAGAGTTCGCGAAAGCGCTCGATGAGTGGCGTGGGAACCCATCGGTTGGATTCCACTCCGGGTTCGTCAACCGCATCGACCGGATGGCCGAGCTTGAAGAGACCGAGTTCCATACGGTACTGCTCTTTCGGTCCGTGGCCGAACCGGTAGCGCCAGTCAATCATCGTAAACAGTGGGAACCAGGTATAGCCGAGGACAGGCACGCCCTTTTCGCGCAATTCCTTTACGGTGCTGACGGAAGTTCTCAACCATTTGGCGCGCAAATCGTCGGAGCCAAAGGCGCTCGTCTCCGTAATCATAATAGGGCATTGGTAGCGATCGTAGATATCGTGGATCATGGTACCGAAGCCGGAGCCGTCTTGCTCGTGTGCGCGATAGGCCAGTCGGCCTCGGCTATCGATATACAACTGCTGCGTGGACCACTGCGGATAAAAGTTAAGGCCCAGAATATCGAAGGCTCGCCCGCGATTGGATATCTCCCGCACCTCATTGATCGAAACGCCATTGCGCATGAGCCAGGAAACGAGCGGATGGTCCCGGACGAGCTTGCCGGATAGCAGGTCCAGGCACAAGTTATTCTTGTGGGAATCTTCTACGGCGAGCGCGTGCAGTTCCTCGGTTGCGGCACGGCTTAATCCGGTGGCTTCCACATGGACCATCACGGCCTCCGGCTGCACCTGCTTGATAGCTTCGACCGTATTCTGTATGCCGCGCGTAAGCTGGAGCATTAAGCGAATATATCCGCTATCGCCTTTAAGGTAGGGAGGCCAGACCCCGCGTTTGCCACACCAGATCGCGTTTACGACTGGTTCATTGAGCGGCGTGTAATAGCGGACTAACGATTTATAATGCTCGGCGAAGGCTTTCGCGTAATCTGCGACGGCTTTCGGGTACTGCTTATTGATAAACTCTTTTTCGAGCCACAACGGGCAGCCATAGTGCATCAGATCAATGATGGGGGTTATCCCAAGTTCCTCGACGATATACGGAATGACTTCGTCCGTCCAGGACCAATCGAACTCGCACGGTTTGGGCTCCACGCGATACCATGGAATTCCCCAGCGGAGTGCTTTGAAGCCAATGGGCTTCGCGCGCGAGAGGTCATCGCGCCAATGCCGGTAGTGCCCCATCAGCTCGTACTCATCGAGTGGGCGGTGACCCTTGCGCACCTGCACGACGAACGTATTTTCGATCCCGGTGGCCCAGACGAATTGTTCCGGTGCCGGGCCGAAGATGTCTTTGGTTTGGCCACTTGGTGGCCTCTCCTGGGCGGGCAGGGACAAGAGGGACGGTACGGACACAGGGGATAAACAGGAAGGATTCCCGGTGTTTTCATTCCTGACAGTAGTCTCGTTCCTGTTCATCCCGTTGGCTCTCTGTACCCGATACCCTAAGCCCGATACCCGGGGGACGGTTGTTCCGTCGTCGTTGGGCCGTGGACGATGAGGTCGTCCCCTGCGAATTCCATCCGGTCGATGCACAGTGCCCGCCTTTTATTATGCCAGACGTGATAGACGCAGAACAGCTCCCTTCCATCCGGTCCGGCAACGACGCTGTTATGGCCTGGCCCGATCACTTTTCCCGGAATAGTGCGGAGGATGGGAAGGATTTTTGCGCCATCGGCATGTTGCTGCCACTCGTGGCCCGGTTGGATCGTATCGCTGACGGCGTAGCTCACGCCGTAGGTCAGGTTCTGCCAGTTCCCGCCGGAGAACATTTGATAATAATGCCCATTGTGCTTCAGCACGAACGGCCCCTCCACCGTATGCCATTTTACTCCGCCTTTGGAAGCACGGTGCGGATCGTACACCTGCCATTCGTAGCGAGCTCGCGTAACGGGTTCCGGCTTGCCTTCGAGTGTGAACGCGTCCAACATGCGATCCACGACCGTGCCAGTGCCAATGTGTGTGTGGGTAAGGAAATCCGTAGCATAGAAGAGGTAACGCGTGCCATCGTCATCGAGGAAAATATGCGGGTCGATGGCGAACGGTTCTTTCGTGAGCGCTAAACCAATATCCTCGAATGGGCCTTCGGGTTTCACGGAGCGAGCGATCCGAATGTGCATCGTCTCCTCGTTGCCAACGCTATAATAGAGGAGGAATGAGCCATCGGACTCATGGCTGACTTCCGGTGCCCAGTAGCAGGGATGGTTTCCGGGAATCGGCTCCATCGCACTGCCGATCGGTTCCCAATGGACGAGGTCGCGGGAATGAATGATCCCGAACGCCCGGCCATCCGGTTGCAGGCCTGTTCCATATCCCCAATAGTCCCCGGCGACATTCATAACGAAAGGGTCTGGAAAATCGTGAGGATAAACCGGATTGCAATATGGCATTTCGGTGCGCGATTCGTGTGTTGGATACTTCTTTCTATGTTCGGAATAAGCGAATGCTGTTCCACACGAAGCGATATTCGTATTTTTGCAGTTCTTAGGAGAACAACATGAACAAACTCGGATGGGCATTCCTCGGGATGGCGATAGTTGCCGTACTCGCTTCCTGTGGCAAACGGACGGAACAGACTGCAACGGTAGCACCGGAGACTGCACAGCACATAACGATCGTTGCAGCGCCGCATGAACCGTACCCGCCGGCGAAGCTAAAAATCATTGCTCCGCGCGAAGGGGAAGTACTGAAGAATTCGATGGACTCCGTCCGCATTGTAATGCAGGTCACAGGCACCGCGCTGGGCGTACCGACCGACGCAGATAGCACGCGCGGCATTGCCTACGCGAAGCAAGGCCAGCACATCCATGTTATTGTGGACGATAAACCATACATGGCCGATTTTATTAACGGCCAGCCGTTCAATGTTGGGGTCCTCGCGCCGGGTCTGCACACGATTCGTGCCTTTCCTTCGTTTTCCTGGCACGAAAGCATCAAATCGCCCGGCGCGTTTGCAACCCGCACGTTTTACGTCGGCAAAGCTCCGAAGGGAAAACTCGTTACCGAAAATAATATGGACGGTCCAATGCTAACATATTCTCGGCCCAAAGGAACGTATTCTGGTACGGACACGGCGAAAGTCTTGCTGGACTTTTATATCTCCAACGCTACGCTGGACACGAACGGCTACCACGTGAAATTATGGATCGATGGCACGGCGATGCCGGACCTTGTGAAGTGGGAGCCGTACTATATTGAAGGGTTCTCGCAAGGAACGCACACGATCAAATTGCAACTCGTTTCACCGAATGGCGCGCCAGTGGCGGGATCCTATAATGCTCCGAGCGAAGATATAACGATCGAATAACCGTGTTGGCACTCGCTTCGCTTGACTCGACTGAAATTCATTTAGGCAGATATAGAAAATTTTTGATGGCGTATAATCGGCTGTTTGCTTTTATTGCGCTTCCATTCGGCGTGCTGTTCGCTGGCTGTGGGATGTTTGGCAAAGCCCAGCGGCAGGTGTTGCCAGTGCCGCCCTATTCGCCGATGCCCGGCGCGCTGAGCGATTCGTACCTGCATTCTCCTTCGGGCGATATTGTGGCACATTATCCCAAAGGCTGGCTCCATGTGGACATCCACACGATTCCGCTCGATAATGTGGAGGAAGTCTATACCAATCACGCGCGTAGCGTAGCGCTCGTGCTTTCCGAGATTCCTTCCACCGCGGAATTTCGCCGCAATGTGGAGCGCGACGGAATGGTCGCGCTGGCCGACCAATCCTTCGCTTCCAAATCCGCCACGGCTCCAGGCAAGCTTGCCATAACGCGGCCCACGGATCTTTACACCGAAAATGGTAAAGTGCTCGCCAGTTATGAGTATGCGGAATTAGGGCCGGATTCCACACAGCTTGTCCATAATCGGGTAATACTTTTTACGACTGGGGCAAAATTCTACGAGTTGAATATGGTCGAGCTTGCATCGCCGAAACGGCCATCGGAGACCATTCAGAACTTCCGCCTGCTCGAGTCTGTTAGCGCGTCGCTCGAAGGTGTAGCCGAGATCCGTCCGGATACGACTGGCCTTTGAATGGCCCATACTGGGGCGTCGCCAAGCGGTAAGGCACCGCCCTTTGGAGGCGGCATTCGGAGGTTCGAATCCTCCCGCCCCAGCAGTTACGAATGATGAATTATGAATGATGAAGTTTAGGAATAGGAATCAGTTCCTGCTGCAGACAATAATTTCATAATTCATAACGCATCATTCATCATTGCCCCAACATGGCGCGCTTAGAACAACTCCAGACTCTGCTCGAACAAGACCCCACCGATAGCTTTACGCGCTATGCCATCGGATTGGAACTGGCCAAGGCCGGGAAATATGAGGATGCCATCCGCGCGCTCGAAGAGCTGCGGGAGCAATCGCCCGATTACGTTCCCACCTACTACATGCTTGCCGGATATTACCGCAAGACGAACGACACGGAAAGCGCAAAGCTGATCTACGAGGAAGGCATTGTACAAGCCCGGCAGGCGGGCGACCGACACGCGCAAAGCGAACTCCAGGCGGCGCTGGATGAATTGGAAGACGAAATGGAATGACACTCGAACAACAAGCCATCGAATTTTTTCTCCGCGAGGAAGTTCTGAAATTTGGAGATTTCACGCTTAAGAGCGGGCGGAAATCGCCCTACTTTTTCAATACCGGATCGCTTTGTACGGCCGCGCAGCTTCAGCGCCTGGGGGAACTCTATGCCGCGAAGCTCCTCGCCGAACGTGTGTTCGATAATGCCGATGTCGTTTTCGGTTCGGCCTACAAAGGCATTCCGATTTCAGTGGCAACGGCAGTGGCCCTGGCGAGCGATCGCCCCGCCATTCGCGCCGTCAGCGACCGCAAGGAAGCGAAAACACATGGCGATACCAGCAGCTTTTTGGGAACGCTTAAGCGCGGGGACAAAGTCGTAATCGTGGATGATGTGATCTCCACCGGCGGCACGAAGCTCGAAGCATTAGCGAAATTGCGCGAAGCCGGCGCCGAGCCGATGGGCCTCATCATCGCATTCGATCGCGCGGAGCCCGCGGAAGGATCTTCGTTAACGGCGAAAGAGAGTTTTGAGAAGGAGACCGGGCTACCCGTTTTTGCGCTTGCCACTATCCACGATGTTGCCCGCCTTCGGCCCGACGTGCGGGAAGCAATGAAGCGCTATTTAGCGCAATTGGTGTAGCGCCGAACTTCAGTTCGGCGAACGGTATCCCCAACTGATGTTGGGCGCTATAAGGGTTCCCAACCCTCGCCGTCGCAGGGTGTGTAGTCCTTGCGGACGTGCTCGTCGAGGCGGGTGCAGAGCATTTCCTCGCGGGCGTAGTGCCGGCAGGTAGCGCAGAGTCCATTCTGTTCCGCGCGGCGAACCGCGGCCAAATGCTTTCGATACGCCAGTTGCGCGGGATAGACAACGATAAGCGTTACGGAGACAAAGAACATCGTCCACCAGTCGCTGTAATTTGGGATATAGGCAAAGAGCACCCATGCCGCCAGCATGACAATGGCAAACCGGACAAGCGCCCAATAGATTATTGCTCCCACAAAAGAGTTAAGCTCCGAAATCCTTAAATGATTCAGTTCTGACTTTAAAGTAAAAAAGACCACCCTAAAAAGGATGGTCTTTTTGCAACAAAGCAACCAAGCGGTCCCTTACCTAACGCACAATTGAAAAGGTCTTTGATTGTGTCAGATGTTCGGATGCTAAACGACAATAATAAATACCGCTTGACAAAGAGGAAACCGGAAGTTGCGATTCATTCCAACCTGGCTGACCTGAAACACGAGGAACTGCACCGACTAATCGCCCAAGATTATCATAGATCTCAATCCGTAGATTAGGCTGTGGGGAAGTTAGCAAAAAGCGAGCAACGATTGATTTGGAGCCCGACTGATTCAAGATTTCAAAAACATTCCCATTGCTGTTTGCAGCTTCGGCCACAGATGCTACGATTTTTGGGCGTGCAAAAACAGAAAAATTCAGCCCGAGAGAAGTATCGCGCGGGCAATGGCCCAGGTCTATATCATATTGATGGTCTATTGTATCAAAACCCCAAACTTGGTATTGAATTGTCGAGACAACGATCGTATCGTTGTTATGAAATATTCCCTCTTCCAGACCACCGGGTAGCGGGCCCGGCGGCGCGCTTCCACCAGTCCCATTTATCACACTTGAAAATCCAGATTGGAAATTCTCTTGTGCCAGGCTCCATCCCGATTTTGCATTTGGGCCGCCGCTCCTGCCCCAGGCAAACATCGGAACTGCATCCGTTTTTTGAAAGGAGTCAGGAAGTATCATTTGACCGGTGACCGTGCGGTACTTCACTAAATAGCTCCACCGACCGCCACAATAATTAAGCAGATACGAGCGTTCGCGATACTTCCCGAGGCTGTCGATACCATTGGCGAGGTAGTCTGTCGGTACGTGAAAATACCACGCCGGCGTATCGGCCTCAGGCTGCCAGTCGCCAAAGGTCATCGCCTTCATATTCCAGATATTGTAGTGATAAAGACGATAGTTGCTAAGGTCAATGCTAAGCGTCGTGTCCATCATTCGATACGCGTTGCCAATATCGAGGTGCCCAAATCCACTAATTTTTCGCCAGGTATCGCGCGTGGTTAGAGAATCTCGATCCGCGTCTCCCCGCCAGGCGGCGGCTTCGAGAATGCGTTCAATGTCTTCCGGTTCAATATGCATCATGTGGGCTGTGTCGCGCCGGTAAAAAGTTGAAAGCAGTAGCGCAGCCGAGCCGGTTACATTAGGGGCTGCGATGGAAGTTCCGCCGTAGCCGCCATAGAAATAATGCGGGGGAGTGCCAGTGTCTCGCGCCGTCCAGTTTAGGTTGGGCAAACCGCAGGTACCATATTCCGGATCACCGCCAGGTGCGAGAAGATCAAGCGAATAGCCATAATCGCAACCAGGCATCTTTGTTTTGTCACCCAGGCTGGAACCCACACAAACAATCCAACTTGGATCATAGCCAGCTGGCCATGCACGTTGCGATTCCATGCCGGACGACCATTCACTATTTGCGGCAACTTGAACCACGCCATTTTCGTAGGCGTAGTTCACTGCCGAATGGACAGGGGTCAAGTCCCCACTTGTTATAGCGGCAGACGTATTAATGATATGAACACCAAGTCCATACGGTGTAGTTGGACTGCGCGCGGAAGCTTCGAAAATTGCACGAATATAACCGAGATTGCCAAACTTATTGTCTGTCAGCAGATCCATGCTTACCCCTCGCCCTCTTTCAATGGTGTCTGTTCCACTGGCCAAAGTACCCCATCCTCCAGCGATCCCCGAAGGGGTCGTGCTATCTCTATTGGTTTCCAAGGCAATAATTCCGACGCAGGCTGTTCCGTGGTCTCGATCTATGGTCAGGTATGTCTCTGTTTGATTGCTATCGGCACCATAGTTCCATGCAAACACAAACTTATGCCCTTTACCTACAACAGTGTCCAGAAAACCTGGATGCCGATAGTCAATGCCTTTGTCAAAGTGCGCGACGAGGATGTTTGAGTCACCGACCTCATAATCCCAGGCTGTGGGAGTGTTGATCATGGTATCCGCAATTTGGCAATCCCAGTTTGAATTACCAGGAACGTGCCCCAAGTCTTCGTCACCGCCATAAGATGGATAAGCTTCGATAATATCATGTGGGAACTGTGCCATTAGCAAGCCGGACAGGAGTAATGGATTAACGGTGCTATCCATATTTAAAATCATCCAATCGGCATGGTCACAACCGATTGTATCCCCATCGCGAGTAACCGAAAGCGTATCGATTGGGCTTGCGGTTGTCAGCCTGTGGAGATAGTGGCAATTGTTGCCTACAAAGAAGCGCTTTAGGGTAGAATCGCGCACAATGTTATTGGTGCTGTCGAACCAGAATTGGTCTGAGAATAGGAGCGAGCGCAACACCGGGTAAAATCCTCGTGGTTGATTGAGACCGTCATAAGGGCCGCCTCCGCTTAGCGGCTGAGATCCTTTCTGTTTTGTATGGTGCCCTTCAAAAAATTGCCAATATGTTAGACTGAGTTCACCGGAGTCAAGCGCTCCATGACGGAACCGGATCAGCAGTTCGCCGGGAATTATCAAACTGTCCGGGGGGCGACGAACCGTATCTATACCTCCATACTCATTCGAAACCAGGTACGTAGTCGTGTCTGGCGGAACGAGAGGAGAAGGAGGCCACGGCTCCTGCGCACGAAGCCCCCTGATGCAAATCAGAGTAAGCACGATGCAAGCCCAGGAGACTTGCACTTTGAAGCGAATTGAGTATGTCATAAGAATCCCTTTCTAATTTAATGAAAGGCTCTCCCTAAAATAGACGGAGCAATTATGAGGACGACCTACAAATATACAACATTCTTGACGGCCTCTGTCAGAGGTCGATTTTTCGGGACATCCCCTTCCCGTGATTATTAACTGTATGGACATTCTTCGAGTGGCGGGTGGGAACATACGGAAATTGCGTGAAGCAAGCGGTTTGTCCCAACAGGAATTGGCTGAGAGATCTGGCCTCAAACGCTCTTATATGGGCTATATTGAAAGAGGTGAGAAAGATGTCACTTTAACAACCTTACGCCGCATCGCAATTGCACTTCATGTTCATCCGAGTGTGTTATTAATAGAATATGCGGCTTTCTGGAATGGGTAAATCCTTCGATTCGAGGTCAAAATCGGTTCCGCCACCTTAAGAGGTAAACTTTTTAAGTGCTTGAGGATGTTTTTCAGTTAAGCAATTTGGTTCAGGCATGATGCATAGAGTATTACTCATTACTATCTTCGCTCTCTCGCTTGGCTACTCTCCTTTATTTGGACAGTGGTCTAAGGT
>JAKAIL010000078.1 GCA_021825235.1 Bacteroidota bacterium
TGGGCATATCGTGACGGGCCGCTCCCTCGGATATTTCGTCCCAGGCCACTATGAGGTGCCGCTGCCACTCCAAACCCTGCCCGATGGAAGCTATTTTATAAGGATTGGTGACGAATATGGAAATACCGTAGGGGCAAGTCTCGTCCTCGAACGGTAAGCACGTAGAGATCGAGGATAAAAAAAGGGCACGTTATTGCGTGCCCTTTTTTCGTTGGAAATTTTGGGTTGCGATTGCTTAATGTGCCGAACTTCGCTTAATCCCCGGATGTGTATGAACGGCGGGCTTCGGCGCTTCATGCTTCATGGCAGGCTTGGCCGCTTGCTTCTTTTCGACACGAGCTTGCGCCGTATCGGCAGCACTACCGGCCGTAGTAACGGCAAGCTGCTGCACCTGTTGCTGCAAGCTGTTATGGGTGTCCTGGAAGCTTTTCCAACGATCGCTTAAATCATTGAAATTGGTCCCGAGATGGTCATCCGCATTCTTGAATGCATCTCCCTGGTCTGGGGTCGCGTTCATATAGGCCTTGGTGCTATCGATCAGGACATTGATGGAATCCGCATCGGCTTCATGTTTTGCAATGTCACCTTTCAACGCGCTTATCTTCGCGGTATCCGCCCCTGCTTTTGCAGAGGCCGTGGTCAGCGAAGCCATCCACTGGTCGTGATCGTTCTTCATCGAGGTCATACTCGTATTGATCTGATTGATCAGCGTTTCAGCCGAAGCTTTTTTTGCGGCATAATCTGTTTCGAGTTCCGTATTTCGTTTGCTGCACGCTACTAAATGGAGGGTGAAAAAAAGTGCAGCCGCAAGGATCGATAAGTTCCGTTTGGAGATCATTGAGGTTTCTGTTGATGTGAGAAATTCACAAACGATGGTGAATCTGGCAGTCATCCGAAGTCACCGGCCCGTTTGTGCCGATTTGAAAATTCTTAATTATTTGGTAACATGTATGCCCGCGACTAAGTGCTCGCCAAAGGAAGCTCATCCATACGCGAGCTATTTTACGCGTGAGGTAATGGTATCGACCGTAGAAGAAATGGTATCGATAATTTTTCCTGTATTTTGTTTGAAGTGCGATTCGACTGCGGGCCAGTGCGTTTCGAACATAATGGCATAGCTGAAATACCCGGCGAAAGCCAGCATCGCAATCCCTGCCCCAATGTTAATTTTCGTAATCGTGGAAGGTTGAAATCCGCGGTGATGCCGGGCGATCCATCGAATCAGGAGCATAAACCAGCCGAGCGTTCCGGTTCCCGCACCGAGTGCGAACAGGGCGTTCGTTCCAACGCCGGAACCCAGCAGCCCCCAGCTTCGCCAGAGTCCTGAAATAATAATCCATTCCGGAACCGCCATGACATTGGTCGCATACAGCACAATGCCTATCAGGAATGACTCCACGATACTTTGCCCATCCGATTTTCCTCGATGCGCAAACGGTATTCGCGCTCCACGCTCTTTACCGGGTTCTTTGGCTTCGCCCGGCAGTTTCGTGCGGAGCTGCCGGGTTCCCAGAATCAGCAATGCCGCGAATCCGACTAACTCAAACGTTAAATTGATGACGGGGGATTTTACAAGGAACTCGTTAATTTGGGCAGCACCGCCACAATAAAGGATGTCCATAAGGGCTGCGCCGGCACCAACGGTAACCCCGAAACGGAACCCATATTTTAGCGTGCGCGAGATAGCGGCCGCGTTTACCGGACCAACGGGCATGGACATAAGCCAGCCGGTTATGAAACCGATGAAGATTGCGAGTATCAGAGAAAAGGTTGGTTTAACATTTTACTGTCTTCGGATTTGTGACAAATTTTGAAATATTGCAATCAGTTTCCGACCTGCCGTAACGTCCGTTCGAGTTGTGCAGTATGTGTTCGGTCGTGCTCCGCCATTTTTGCCAGAATAGCGAACGTGTTCATCTCACCATAGCGGGAATGGATGCCGGTGCGCTCCAATTCCTCCGGCTTCATCGAGCGTACGAGCGAATAGGTATCGCGACGGGCATTTTGTAATTCAGAAATACCGGGCTCATACCGGCGCACATTATACTGCGCTTCTCGCGCTACTGTATCGGGATCCAATTGCTGAAAGTGCGTCATCGAACCATTGCACAGGCCCTGCATTCGGGTTTGCCACAGCCGCTCGACATCCAGCATGTGATAGACGATTTCCGTGGCGCTGAAGGCAATCTCCGTCGGCTTTTCCTGCACCAATGTGCGAGGATAACGCTTGGCCTGGTCTAAAAATAGTTCAAAGCTATTATCTAATTCCGCCAGTCGCTCTTCGAGGCGGGATGGGGCGGTAGAGGGGGGCATTGCGGGGTACGGCATACGTGGAGTTAATCGTGTAATCGTAGCGAAGATAGGAAATAGTTACATCGTGGTGTCGTGCGATCCATTGGGCCATTTTTGGCGGGGCAAACAGCCGCACAAAATCCGCGACAGTACCTCCGGCAGCCTCGGAAAGATCGTTGGAGTAGGTCTCGAAAATTCGCGATAGGTATAGGGTATTTGATCGCCGGTCCAAATAATTCTTTGTGGAATCCGCGAGAAATCCCTTGAGCTGGGCGTCCAGTTGATCGCTCAGAGACTGGTCGGTGTAAGGAACGCGGAGCAGCGGTGGGGAAGAACGGGAGCCATCGAAGAGCGCGAAAAAGGCGCGTGGTTCCCGGAACTGCCGCTCGATGATCTCGTGCTCGATACCATGGAGGGAATAACGTTCGCCGCCCACCCAAATAACGTTCGCGTACCGAAAGCCCGGAATATCATCAATCGAACGGGTGGCGCCATTATTCCAGTTGGAACGGATCAGATCGAGCACATAGGCATTGTGGACATTGATCCAGAAGGCCAGTTGCTGTGCCCGAGAGACGAAGGCATCCAATTGAACTTTTGCAATTTCGTGAAGGTATTCCGAAAGGTCCGTATCGGAAATAAGTTCTGGATACTCGATCGTGCCGGATGGGGAGATGGCCCGCTCCAGGACCTGTGCGTAGAGCGAATCGTTGACTTCCGCGATTGGCGGACCTTCGGGGACGGTGAGAACCGTGGTCTTCGGCACCGTTCCACAAGAAGCGATAAAAAGAGTGAGGCATACGAGCATCCACCGCGTGTTCGGTGGTATCGCAGCCGGGTTAGGTGTTGGAATGCTCAATACGCTAATAATCTAATCAACTGGCATTCCCAATTCTTTCCGCAGATAGAATGCCGTGTAACTTCGGGTTTTACTAAAACGATGGGCCAGGGCCTCCGGAGTTCCCTCATCGATAATTTGGCCGCCGCCAGAACCACCCTCCGGCCCTAAATCAATCACCCAATCGGCCATTTTTATCACATCGAGATTATGTTCGATAACAATCACGGTATTTCCCCGAGACCGCAGTTCCAATAGAACACGCATGAGATGCCTGATGTCGTCGAAATGAAGCCCGGTCGTGGGTTCATCGAGGATATAGAGTGTCTTGCCCGTGGCTACTTTGGATAATTCGGTGGCGAGTTTTACTCGCTGAGCCTCGCCACCGGAAAGCGTCGGGGCTTGCTGGCCGAGACGAATATAACCCAGGCCGACGGATGAAAGCGCGTGTAGCTTGCGCTTAATGCGGGGAATTTCGCTAAAAAACTCTTCGGCCTCTGTCACGCTCATCGCGAGCACGTCCGCAATAGACTTGCCTTTATAATGGACTTCCAAGGTTTCTCGGTTATATCGCTTACCCCTGCAAACATCACAGGTTACATATACATCCGGGAGGAAATTCATCTCGATTTTCTTTACGCCGTCGCCTTCGCAGGCTTCGCACCGGCCACTCTTCACATTAAAAGAAAATCGTCCAACTTTATAGCCACGAATGTTCGATTCCGGCAGGGAGGCAAAGAAGTCGCGAATATAGGTGAAAAGGCCGGTGTATGTCGCCGGGTTCGAGCGCGGGGTACGGCCTATGGGGGTCTGGTCGATTTCGATGACTTTATCAATCAGATCGAGCCCTTCGATAGTCGAATAGGGTAACGGGACGACGTGGGAACTGTAAAAATGCCGGTTCAGAATGGGTGCAAGCGTTTCGTTAATCAGCGTGGATTTCCCAGAACCCGAGACCCCGGTAATACATGTGAATGTTCCGATAGGAATTTTTAGAGATACCTCTTGTAGGTTGTTTCCCGTCGCGCCTTCCAGCGCCATGAATTTCCCTTTTTTCGGAGCGATGCGCTCTGTAGGAACCTCCAATTGTTCTGTTCCCGCTAAATATTTTGCTGTTGGCGAATTGTTGGAAATAAAATATCCATCTCCATTTAATGATTCATTCCCGGTAGTGTGTCGGAACGCTTGCGGCGGTCCGTACGCTACGAGGGTCCCACCATATTCTCCTGCACGAGGCCCGATATCGATGAGCAGATCGGCCGATTCCATCATTTCCCGGTCATGCTCTACAACGATTACGGTGTTGCCCAAATCGCGTAAGTGTTCGAGTGAACGAATGAGCCGTTGGTTATCGCGCTGGTGAAGCCCGATGCTGGGTTCGTCGAGAATATAGAGCACGCCGACAAGCTGTGTACCGATCTGCGTGGCAAGCCGAATACGTTGCGATTCGCCGCCGGAAAGGGATCGCGCGGAGCGGTCGAGCGATAGATAGCCAAGTCCGACCTGAAGCAGGAAATCGGTGCGTGGAATAATTTCCCGAAGGATGGGCTCGGAGATCGTTCCCTTCATGCCTTCGAAGGAAAGCGCCCGGAAAAACCGGATAGCATCCTCCAGCGAAAGCGTAACAATCTCATGCACGTTCTTGCCCGCGACGCGAATCGCAAGGTGCTCTGGTTTGAGGCGGCCACCATGGCAGGCCGGACACACGCTTGCCGCCATGAATTCTTCTGCCCATCCGCGCTGTGCCTCGCTTGTCGATTCGTTATACCAATAGCGCATGGTTTCCATCACGCCGGCCCATTTGGTCTGGTATTTCGAGGAGCGGCCACGGTCGGAAGTCCAGGTAACGGAAAGCTTTTGTTTGCCGGAGCCATGCATCAGCATTTCCCATATGACCGGCGGAAGTTCTGAAATCGGGGTAACGATTGGGACCTTACAATACTCGAAGACCGCTTCGATCTGCGCCCACAGCCAGTTCTTTCGCTGTTTCCCAAAGGGAGCTATAGCGCCATCGGCGATAGAGAGCGAACTGTCAGGAATGATTAACCCCATCTTAAAATCCCGTTTCTCGCCTAAGCCATGACATTCCGGGCACGCATTCGCCGGAGAGTTGAAGGAAAAGGTATTAGGCTGGGGCTCTTCGTAGGAACGCCCACAGTTCGGGCAGCTATATTTTTCGCTGAAGAGAGTATGCTCCGGTGCTCCTGAATCGCCGCGCACGATATCGGCACTGATCGTTCCCTTGCTCATTTTCAGCGCCGTTTCCACCGAAGCCGCAAGCCGTTCCCGAATGGCAGATTGCAGTACGAGCCGGTCAATCACCACCTCGATCGTATGCGCTTTGTAGCGATCGAGTTCCGTCTTTTCCGTAATGTCCGTGACGAAGTCATCGATGCGGGCTCGAGTAAATCCCTGCCGCAAAATGTCCCGGAACAGTTCTTTAAACTGTCCCTTCCTTCCGCGCACGACGGGCGCATAAATCGTCAACTTTGTTCCTTCCGGGTTTTTGAGCAGGGCATCGATTATTTGATCGGTGGACTGCTTCACGACCGGCAGGTTGCAATCCACGCAATACTGAGTGCCCACCCGGGCAAAAAGCAGGCGGATGAAATCGTAGATTTCCGTAACAGTGCCAACCGTCGAGCGGGGAGTTGAACCAATCGTCTTCTGCTCGATGGAAATGGCAGGGGAGAGACCCTCGATATAATCGACATCGGGCCGTTCCATCATATCCAGAAACTGCCGGGCATAGGCTGAGAGCGATTCCACATACCGCCGCTGGCCTTCCGCATAGATGGTATCGAACGCCAGCGAGGATTTTCCCGAGCCGGAAATACCGGTAATAACCACCAACTTCTCGCGCGGAATATCGACATCCACTCCCCGCAAATTATGAACGCGAGCGCCACGGACTACAATAGAGTCGTCCCGAGTGGCGGCGGACTTCAGTCCACCGTCTTCTTGTTCAAGATTTGTGTTCCGGGTTGTGGATTTTGCCACGTCAGAAAATCAGGAAAAAATGGCGGCTAAAAAATCGCCGAACCAAGAACAACAGGGGGCAAAATCGGTTGGTTGCGCAGAGAACCGGAACTATCGGTTAAAAAGAATTCTTTTCCACGCGATTCTTTAATGGCTTCCACCAACACGGCCTCGAAATTAACGCAACGGGAGGCATTTTCGCCGAATGGGAAGTCTGTTTCAAGTCCGAAACGCTGGGATTTGATAACGATTGAGCACCTCTCAACCGATATTATCCTTCATCTGCTCGAGCGTAGCGATTACTACGTAGAATTTTTGCAGGGAGCCGGTCCGTTTCAAAAATGGAAGCTCCTGGAAGGCCGGACGATAGCGAATCTCTTTTTCGAGCCTTCGACCCGTACACGAACATCCTTTGAACTCGCCGAGCGCCGCCTCGGAGCCGATGTAACGACGCTCACACCTGCGGTAAGCAGTCTCACCAAAGGAGAATCGGTCCTGGATACGGTGCATGTGCTCGAATCCATGAAAGTCGATGCCTTCGTGGTGCGCCATGCCGTGGCCGGCGTCCCGCAGTTTTTGTCCGAGCGGCTTCCGTCACATGTGCATGTTATCAATGCGGGCGATGGAGTACACGAGCACCCCACGCAGGCCCTGCTCGATGCGGCGGAACTGCGCTCTGCGTTAGGCAATCTTTCGGGAAAACAGATCGCGATCGTTGGAGATATACTGCATTCTCGTGTTGCCCGTTCCAATGCCTGGCTGCTTAAAAAGCTCGGTGCAACCGTTACCTTCGTTGCCCCGGAAACGCTGCTGCCGCGGGGTGCGGCAAGCGTGTTCGGTGTCGAGGCCACCAACCGGCTGGACGATGTCCTCGGTATGGCCGATGCTATCATGATGCTCCGCATTCAGTTGGAGCGTCAAGCACGCGGATTTTTCCCGAATCTGGAAGAATATCGTGAACAATACGGCATGACGCCGGAGCGCATGGCACGTTCAAATGCCTACATCATGCACCCAGGCCCCATCAACCACGGAACGGAACTCGAAATGGAATCGGCATACGGAGCGCGCTCACTCGTGCTCCAGCAGGTAAAGCGAGGAGTGGCTGTACGAATGGCTGTTATGGAATGGATATTCAATTAAGAAGTTAAGAATTCAGAATAAATTTCTCGCCCATGCACTTATTATTGCGTAATATTCACATCGTCGATCCTTCGATTTCGCTCGATGAGACTGGAATCGATTTGGAAATCAAAGGTGGAATTATCGCGCGGATTGGGCGAGGCCTGGAGAGTGACGCACTGGTTCGGGATCTCGGCGGTGCCGTCGTTGCACCGGGATTCTTCGATATGCACGTCCATCTTCGGGAACCGGGGCAGGAGAATAAAGAGACCATCGCATCAGGATTGGAGGCAGCGATGGCTGGCGGTTTTACCGGCGTGTGTTGCATGCCGAATACGGCGCCGCCCATTTCCGATCCCTATGTGGTAAGCTATATTAAGGAGAAGGCTGCGGGACACCTGGTAGAGCTTGCGATCTGTGGAACTATGACGAAAGCTCGCCAGGGGGAAGAACTGGCTCCGATTGCTTCGCTTGCCAACGCGGGAGTCAGGATGATTTCAGACGATGGTTCGGCAGTGAAAAGCGCGGAGGTCATGCGACGGGTCTTCGAATATGCGAAGATGTTCGACTTGCTCGTCACCCAGCATTGTGAAGAGCACTCGATGACGGCCGGGGCAGCAATAAATGAAGGCAGGGTTTCGACAAAGCTTGGAATTCCCGGCTGGCCGAGTGTAGCGGAAGAAATCATTATTGCTCGCGATATTCTGCTTGCGGAATATGTCGGCGGTGTCCGGTATCATGCCGCGCACGTGAGCACGAAGGGTGGAGTTCGAATGGTCCGCGAGGCGAAGGCTCGGGGACTTGCGGTATCGTGCGAAGTCACCCCGCATCATTTTACGCTAACGGATGAAGCGGTTGAAACGCATGGTACCATGGCGAAAATGTGTCCGCCGCTTCGCACGCAAGAAGATGTGGATGCCATTATGGAAGGATTGCGAGATGGGACGATCGATGCGATTGCCACGGACCATGCACCTCATGCCCTGCATGAAAAGGAGACGGATATCGTAAGTGCTGCCTTTGGAATTATCGGCCTTGAAACGGCAATACCATTGGGGCTTTCATTCCTGGTCAAGAAAGGGCGTCTTTCTCTCTCGCAATACATCGAGCGGAGTTCCCTTGCACCGCGCAGGTTGCTGGGGTTACCTTCTGTGGCCATAAAGCAGGGAGAGCGAGCAAATCTAACTATTTTCGATCCGGAGAAAAAATGGCGATTTGAATCAAAAGATATTCGGTCCAAATCCCACAATACCCCATTTATTGGAACGGAATTTACGGGAAAAGTTGTGGGCGTTGTAGCAAAAGGAAATGCTTATTTCAATGAGTCCTGACCTCTGCTACAGGTGCAGGAAGGATTTCTGTTACAGCGGAAAGAACGTTTTCAACGGTAATTTCGGACATCGGCAGTAAATGCCCGTTCGCTTCTTTTGCAATAATTTTGCTGCCCTTACTTCTCGGACCATACGCGCCTGGGTTCCCAGACCCAAACAGGACCACGCTCGGAAGGCCGACCGCCGTGGCGATGTGCATGGGGCCGGTATCGCAGCCAATGTACAATGTCGCCCGACGGTAAAGCTCGGCAAGATCGAGCAAGGAATTACTTTCAAACGAAAGCAGCGCACTACCGTTGCTTGCTGTTACTACCGTTTCCGCTAACCTGCGTTCGCCCGGTCCCCAGGTCACGACACTTCTGATGTTGTGCTCTCTGACAAGCCGAGTTGCAATGTGGCCAAATCTATCCGGTTCCCAGCGCCGAGCGAGGTCGAAACCACTGGTACCGGGATGGACCACCACAAATCGTTCAAGCCGGTTCGGCGCGAGAAATTCTTCGACCCGTGCGATGCTTTCGGGTGCTGTTGGCAGCCGATACCGCGCGGCTTCCGGTTTGCCGCCGATATATTTCGCCATTGCTATGAATTTATCGACCCAGTGTTCCGCCGGTGCCGGATCGACATGCTCGTAATAAAACCAGTGGTTGAATTCTCGCGCGGTGGGCGAGGTAAATCCAATCTTTCGCTTCGCACCGCTTGCCAATGTATGCATAGCGCCTTTGAAATTGCGCTGGAAATCGAGCGCGAGGTCATAATGCTCCGCACGAAGTTCGCTCCGGTATTGGCTTACGTCCCGATAGGTCTGAAGCCATTCAAGCTGTTTGAACTCTTTTACAATGGATCTCCGGTGGAACAAATGCACTGTATCGATGGCCGGATGGCCCTGTACAAGATCGTATGCTCGCTCTTCGACTGCATATCCTATAAAAGCCTGTGGGAACCCGGCTCGTACTGCTTCGACGGCTGGCAGCGTGCAGACGACATCCCCAATGCCGCCCAGGCGGACGAGGAGGATCCTATGTGGCTCGGAACTCAATGGATGCGAGCGTTTATGTTTTCAGATACGTTGCAAGGAAGGAAAGCGTTAGCGCCCAGGACTGTCGTGCCGCGTTAGGATTGTATGCTGTCCCGACATCCCGGAAAAAGCCATGCCCTGCGTCCGCGACTAACACACTGATAAATTGCTTGCCGGCCTTTGTCATTGCATCGATAACCCCTCGTCGCAATTCCGGCGTTTGGTGCGCATCGAGTCCGCCCCAAAAGAAGAGTACCGGAGCGTGTTGCTCTCGCACCGTTTCTTCTAAACTCCACGGTGCTCCACCATAGAATGAAACAGCCGCCTGAAGGGGTAGCCGCGCATTGGCAACCAACGAAACGCGTCCACCGAGGCAAAAGCCAATGGCTCCTACACGGGTCTTGTTCCATTGGTTATCCTGCAGGAGCCACTCATGAATCGCAAGGACATCTTCCGCTATATGTTCGGGTGTAACGCCTTGCATGTGTGGAGCAAGGGCAGAAAAATCTCCACCGTAGGGGGCGGTAAATCCCGGAGGAGCAGTCCGATGGAACAGTTCCGGAGCAATCGCCAGATACCCTTGTTCGGCGAAGCGTTTGGTTACGTCCTTAATATGATCGGTGACGCCAAAGGCTTCCTGCATTACAAGGAGTGCCGGTGTGCGCCCGGCTTCCGGGCGGGCAACGAATGCATCCATCTTGCTCCCGCCCGAGTGTAAGGTTATAGTTTCTGTAATGATTGTCATGTGCGTTTTAAAAGATTCTGTTGCAGCAACTCGTGTATGCCACTGAAACTGCCGTTGCTCATCACAATCGCAACATCGCCTGGTTTGGCAATCTCCGCGACTTTTTTCGCAATGGAAGCGACGTTCGGTAAATAAAAAGCTTCTTTGCCGCGTTTGCGTAAATCTTCCATCACTTGTTCCGGATCGAGCCGCTCTTCCGGCTTCAACAACTGTAGCCGAGCGATTTGCGATATAAAAACAATATTCGCATCGTCGAAGCATTCCGCGAGTTCTTTTTGGAATATATTTCGGCGCGTTGTGTTCGAGCGCGGCTCGAACATAGCAATGACCCGCTCCTGCGGGTGGCGCTGCCGGAGTGCTCGAAGTGTAGCTCGAATGGCGGTCGGATGGTGGGCGAAATCATCATAGATTCTTACGCCGCCGAACGTGCCTTTAAACTCCAGCCGCCGCTTAATGCTTTTGAACGTGGAGAAGGCCTGCTGAATTTCTTCATAATCGAGACCGTGATGCCGTGCGGCAATTGTTACTGCGAGCGCGTTGCGAACATTAAATTCGCCGAGCAAGGGAATTTCCAACACTGCTTCCGGACGGCCGCGTAAGTTAACGGTAAAACTCGAAGCATGATCGGAGTATCGAATCACTTCTGCTCGAACGGTCGCATTCTCGGAAGTACCGAATGTTAGTACTGGCGCGAACGAGCCTTTTACAACCTCCAGAACGTTTGCATCTTCCGCGTTAGCAATTATAAGTCCGTTGCGTGGCACGAGCAACGTTAGCCGTTTAAACGCCAGCTTGATGTCTTCTATGGAACCAAAAATATCGGCGTGGTCAAATTCGATGTTGTTAATAATGAGCGTGGTCGGAAGATAATGCAGGAACTTTGAACGCTTATCGAAAAAGGCGGTGTCATATTCATCCCCTTCCAGAACTACGAAATCGCTTTCCGGCCGGGCCTGATATCCGGCACCAAAATTTTCTGGCACACCACCAATCAGGAATGATGGATTGCGTCCGCTCGATTCGAGCGTCCAGGCCAGGAGCGAAGAAGTCGTAGATTTCCCGTGCGTGCCCGAAATAATAATGGAAGTTTTCCCCTGGATTACTTCGCGTTTGATGAGTTCCGCTATGGAGACAAACGGTAGCCGGCGTTCCAAAACTGCTTCGACTTCTTCATTGCCACGGGACATGGCGTTGCCGATTACTACCAGGTCGGCGGACGAGGACGTGCGTCCCACGCGATCCAAATTTTCGCTCTGATAGCCAGCAAGGATTTCGATGCCGCGCTCCCGCAGTAGCAAGGACATCGGGGGATAGATGCTATCGTCCGAGCCGAGCACTTCATGCCCCAGATCGCGCATCATAAGCGCGGCATTGCCCATCGCAGAGCCACAAATACCGATGAAGTAAATTTGCACGTCTGAAACTCGGTTTACAGAATTAGAAGGATGAACAGGATGCGGCCAACTATCATCCACGCTGTGGCTCCAGGCAATCTATTCGACCGCAGCAATAATAGCAAGGAACTGTTGTGCATCCAGCGAGGCGCCGCCGACCAGCCCGCCATCGATATCGGGTTTCTGGAACAGCGCTTTGGCATTCTCCCGCTTGATCGAGCCACCATAGAGAATTCGCATATCGTTTGCAAGGCTGCCAAATTTCTTGCGAAGCTCTTCGCGAATAAATGCGTGAGCCTGTTGGGCTTGTTCTGGCGTTGCTGTTTTGCCGGTACCAATGGCCCACACCGGCTCGTAGGCGATAGTAATATTCGCAGCATCACTTGCATCTGCTGTTGCGAGGCTTCCGGAAATTTGCTTTAGCAGCACCGACTCCATTTCACCATTCTTGCGCTGCGATTCTGTTTCGCCGATACAGACGATGGGCCTTAGCGAATGGTCCATCGCCGAGCGAAGCTTTCGGCTAACGAGTTCGTCTGTTTCTCCGAAATATTGACGGCGTTCGCTGTGTCCCAAGATTACGTATTGGCAGCCCATGTCCACAAGCATGGCCGGAGAAATTTCGCCGGTGAACGCCCCTTCGCGGCCAATGTAGCAGTTCTGTGCTCCGAGCTTGATACGAGAATCCTCCAGTACTTCCTTCGCAATCTGGAGCGCTGTGAACGGCGGGCATACGGCAATCTCGACCCGCTCCGGAACCGTTCCAAATTCTTCCGTAAGTTGAAAGAGTAGTTTGCGCGCCTCTTTTAGCGTGCCGTGCATTTTCCAATTGGCGGTGATGAGCTTCGAATGCACTACTCCGTAAGAAAAGAAGCGAGACGATGTTGAAGTTGAGCCAATCTTCCCTCTGAGATATGTCCCATCGGGCCTTGAACTCTTCCTCTCTCGTATGTAATAAGCGAACCAAGTCGGATCATGGAGTCCTTCTGCAAACCGCTACTCGCGAAATCATCGTCGTTGCTGGCAATGATGTCATCTAACAATGGATGATGATTCCGAAAGCGGCTTGTAATGGCGCAAACCAGGAGATCGTTAAACGGTGGTATAATTTTCAGGACAATTGCTGGCCGGACCTTAATTTCCATATCCGCCTGAGGAAAATTCGTAAACACGACATCTCCCGGCTTAAGATCGGAAGGAATTCCTGGACGTTGCATTACTCGGATTTATCGCGTTGCTCTTCTCGGCGATAAAAATCTTCCATAGCGATCATTGCCATTTGACCCCAGTCTTCTCGAAACGAATTCTCATCGTCATCAAGCGAATACATGAGCCAAAGTTTTGCGCTGGGGTCGAGCGTAACCGGTTTATCCGGCAAGATGCTATCTCCTACGAGATGCGCGGGAATGGCATGGAGTGTCATAGAATACAGAACACCTTCATCTTCATAACGTTCAAGACTTCTCTCATTTCTGCATTTTCACGACCCTTCTAGCGTCTCCCTGATTAATTTGACAAGGCCGTCAGGAAAAAATGTTTCGGTTGATGTTTCGATCTCGGCAAGCGGCCACCACCGATGCTCGACAATATTCTCTTCCGGGGTGAGCAATACCGGTTCCGGCCGACCGACGATCCGAGCAAGAAAAATGAACTCTCGTTGATCCATTAGCTCATCGCGGATTATCAAATTCACTTGGCGCTCGCAGAGTTCACATTCCAGCCGATCCAATTGAATCCCGGTTTCTTCCCGGAACTCCCGGATTGCGGCCTGCTCCGACGTTTCGCCTTCCCGCAGCCCGCCGCCCGGAGCAACCCAATACGTCAGCAATTCGGGCCTCAAGGGGTTTGCCGCGATCGTATCGGAATGCCGGACCAGCAGCACTTCACCAGAATGATTGAGGACAATCGTCCGTGCGACTTTGCGAACTCGAAGTTGTATTGCCATTACGCCTTCTCCAACTCCTCTTTCATCAATTCGTTAACCATTCCCGGATTCGCTTTACCCTGTGAAGCCTTCATCACCTGCCCGACGAAATAGCCAAATAGATTTGTTTTGCCCGCTTTATATTGGCCGAGCTGTGCTTGGTTTTTCGCAATGATTTCGAGCACCGTTTGGCGGAGTGCGCTCGTATCCGTAACCTGCACCAATCCACGTTTCTCGACGATCTGCTTTGGGGAATCACTGCTGCCGAGCAGTTCCGGGAAAATATCCTTTGCGATCTTGTTGGAAATTGTTTTGTCCTGAATCAGCCCGACGAGTTCCGAAAGATGTTGCGGATTCAGTTTTAGCTCGCCAATAGTTTGCTTCCGCTCGGACAAGAGCCGCATCACATCGCCCATGACAAAATTCGAGACGGTTTTTACGGCTTCATCCGATTTTTTTGGCAGCGTTCCTACGGATGCTTCGTAAAAATCAGCCATTGCTTTATCGACCGTTAGTACGTCCGCGTCGTACCTGGGCAATCTATATTCAGCAACGAACCGATCGCGCCGCTCTTGTTGAAGTTCCGGAATTTCGGCCCGGATTTCCTCCACATACGCTTTCGTTACAGTGACTGGCAATAAATCCGGTTCCGGGAAATAGCGGTAGTCGTGTGCTTCCTCCTTCGTGCGCATGGGGCGCGTAACGCCTTTGTTGGCATCGAACATCATCGTTTGGTGGATGACCGACTCGCCGCGCTCGATCAGGCCGATCTGCCGCTCGATCTCCGCTTCCAGCGCGCGCTGGACGTTCCGGAAGCTATTCATATTCTTCACTTCCGTCTTCTGCCCGAATTTTTCCGCGCCGCGCAACCGGACTGACACATTGGCATCGCAGCGCAGCGATCCTTCCTCCATGTTGCCGTCGCAAATGCCAAGGTACGTTACGATGGACTTAATCATGGTAAGATAGGCGTATGCTTCGTCACTCGAACGCATATCCGGCTCGCTCACGATTTCGATGAGCGGCACTCCTGCGCGGTTAAGATCGACCAGTGTTTCCGCGCCAAAATCGTGGATGGACTTACCCGAATCTTCTTCCATGTGGATGCGGGTGATGCCAATGCGCTTTGCGGAACCATCTTTTTGCTCCACTTCAATAAAGCCGTTGTGGCAAATGGGCGTTTCGTACTGTGAGATCTGGTAACCCTTCGGAAGATCGGGATAGAAATAGTTCTTACGCGCGAAGATAGAGCGTTCGCGAATTTCGCAGTTTGTTGCCAGTCCCATGCGGAGGATAAAGCGCAGCAAATTCTCGTTCAGCACCGGCAGCGTGCCGGGATGCCCGAGGCAAATAGGGCAGGTGTGGCTGTTCGGTGGCGCACCGAAATCCGTGGAGCACGAGCAGAACGCCTTGCTCTTCGTCAGCATCTGCGCAAGATCGG
>JAKAIL010000079.1 GCA_021825235.1 Bacteroidota bacterium
GCGAGTTTTCTGCACTCTCCTTCTTCTTTCTACTCCCGGTCTGATCGCCCATCCGGACCTTCGCGCGCAGCCTATTTCGGGCGTCATTAATACCTACGCGCGCATCCTCTCGTTTGACGCCTGTACGAATGCACTCACGGTATCATCGACGTCAGGTTTTGCGGTAGGCGATACGGTTCTGCTGCTTGTCATGCAAGGTGCGCCGATCGATACGGTGGATTCCAGTTTCTATGGTGCGCCTGGCACTACCCGGGCCGGGAACGCGGAACTTGCACGGATTGCCGCGATACCGGATGGCATTCACCTGGTATTTGCCAACGTTATTCGTGGCGCCTACACAGGGAACGCGTCGGGCGGTATAGGCGGCACGCTAGTGGCGCAGGCAATTCGCATCCCGCATTATAGGTCCGCCCACGTAACAGGCACGCTAACCGCCTCGGCCTGGAATCCGGTGACGCAAACGGGCGGGGTGCTTGCGCTTAGCGCCGATACGCTTACGCTCGCCTCGGATATAGACGTGAGCGGTCTGGGCTTCCACGGTGGTCTCGCATCGTCGAATGGCGGCGTTGGCGAGTACGAGCATTATCATTGCGCCGGTGCCAGTGCCAACGGAGGCTATAAAGGGGAAGGGGTTGCGGGTACGATGCCATCCGGCTTCGAAGCCGGGCGCGGTGCCGTGGCAACGGGTGGGGGCGGCGGCAATTCCCACAATGCAGGCGGTGGTGGTGGAAGTAACTGGGGCCTTGGTGGTCTGGGTGGTAACGAAACCAACGAAGCGCCGTTCACCGGCGCTACGAATGGTGGCCGTGGTGGTTGGAGCTTCGCGAATGGCGAGATGGTCCTGGGTGGTGGTGGCGGTGGCGGCCACGAGAACGATGGCGGCGGCAGCGCAGGTGGCAATGGTGGTGGCATCATCCTGATCTTCGCAAAGGCATTGATAGGCAACAGTCATAGGATAGCGGCCAATGGCGATAGCGCCGTACCGAGTACGCTCGATGGTGCGGGCGGCGGCGGGGCGGGCGGCTCGATAGTATTGGACGTCGATTCTATTTCCGGGAACCTGTTCGTTTCCGCTAACGGCGGCGGCGGCGGCGTTGCGGATGCGCAGGGCACGCCGTATGGTTATGGTCCCGGCGGCGGTGGCGGTGGCGGTTGGATTTCGTCTCGGGCCACGCTACCCAATAGCGCTGGCGCTGTCCAGGCTTATGGTGGCCCCCCGGGCCGCGTACGGAACTCGTCGTCCGTGAGTATTAACGATTCCAACTACGGCGCAACGGCGGGTGCGGCCGGTGCAGAGGCTCCGGTTGCCGTTGGCTATCTTACCTACGTATCGGAACCGTTTACGCTTCCCGGCGCGGTACTCCATGAGCTTTCCACGTGCTCCGGAACTCCTGTAACTATTTCTGCGGGAGGCGGCTGGGCCTATCGTTGGTCTCCATCGGTTGGCATGAGCGATCCCACGCAGGCCACCGAGCGGGTTACTCCGACCGCTACCACGGTTTATACGGTCCAAATCACATCGGACTCCTGTGTCTATACCGATACGGTTCGTGTTGACGTGCTGCCGGCGCCGGTTGCCGTCTTCACGGGTCCCACCACTTCCTGCAGCGGCGACACGGCGACCTATTCCATTCCCCCGCAGGATGACCGCTCCTCCGCGGGGATTTCTTATCGTTGGGCAGTAGTTGGAGGGGCGCCAGCCCCAGTGCTTGATACGGCGGCTGCGGATTCGATTCGCATTGCATGGATTTCCGGCGGACTCGAAACCATCTCATTGATCGCCTCCAATGGCAGTTGTTCGGATAGTTCCTCTCTCGTGGTACCCGTTGCGTCTCCCATTTCGCCTCGCATTACGGCCACGAAATTGGTGTTGTCCGGTGCCGGGGACACGAGCCTCCTTTCGGTTTCTGGTTCCTACGTGGCCTATCGCTGGTCCACCGGGGACACCACGCGCACTCTTACGGTGGATTCCGCTGGAACCTATTCCGTTGCCGTTCTGGACTCGAATGGCTGCATGGGCAGCGATTCGGTTCGCATAGCCAATCTGTCCTCCCTGCCTTGGATCGAATTAGGGTTGCCGGATATTTCGGCTAAGCCCGGTGACCACGTTCTTCTTCCGATCACGATTATCGCTTCGCGGAATCTTAGCGCCGCGGATCTTTCCAGCTTTTCCTACACACTCCATTTCGATGCGTCGTTGCTGGAACCGCTCGAAGCCGGTACTACCTCCACGTATCAGCACGGCGACCGTTTCGTAACGAGCCGAGGAACGATAACGAATCAGCTTTCGACCCATACGCTCGACCAGATGGAATTCCTTGCAGCTTTAGGCGATGCTACCGAAACCACCCTTTCGTTCGATACGGTGATATGGTCTAGCGGCCAGCCGATAGCAACCAAACTCGATACCGGTCATTTCACGCTGCTTGGAGTATGTCCGGCCGGTGGGAACCGATTGTTTTTTGGGGACGACTCAGTCGCGATTACCGATGTTACTCCGAATCCGGTTTCGAGCATGGCCGTCGTGAATTATTCATTGGCAGAACCCGGGGCAACCACCCTCCATGTGCTCGATATGCTTGGAAGAACGGTCCTGACGATCGTCAATGGCGATGCCTCTGCTGGAACTTATCACGCGTTGTTCGATGCTTCGGCACTACCGAATGGGATGTACAATCTCGTTCTCCAGACCCCCAGCCAAATCTTTCTGAAGCGGTTGGAGGTGTATCACTGACCCATGAAGCTTGAGATCGTTACAGCCCTGCTTTTCCTTTGCCACCTATTCTGCTCGATCGCTCCTGCCTGCGCTCAGGATCGAGTCGAGACTTCACAGTTTGGTCTGTTCGCCCATGGGGGGATCAACCTTCATTCGGCCAATTTCCAAACGCTTCCGGGAGTGCCCAGTTGTTGCCCGCGCTATGAGAATGGTTTCGGAGCTGGATTTGCCGTGGGTGGCTTTTACGATCTTCTATCGCAGTCTCCGTTTTCTGTTCAATTTCGCCTGGGATATTCCACGCTCGGCGCAAGGCTCGCGACCGACGAATTTACCACCGTTCTGGTAAACGGGAACTCAGCGACTGGAGCGTTTGAACACTCCGTTCAGGCGAATATCGGTTTACTTAGCATTACTCCGCTCGCGAAGTATCAACTCCTGGCACACGCCGCCGTTCTTGCTGGTCCCACCATAGGCTGGGTCGCTTCGAATACGTATGGCGAGAAAGAGACGCTCCTTCAACCTACCAATGTGGGAACGTTCGAAAACGGTTCTCGCGTGCGCAACGCCTACGCGGGGCCGACGCCCGGTGCATCCAGGCTTTATTTTGGGATTACCGCAGGTGCCGCGTACCGCCTTCCACTCAATCAATCGAACACGTTATTCGCGCTGCCGGAAGTATTTGGCACGTATGGCGTCACTCCGCTGGTCCGTGGGATGAACTGGCGCGCGAGCTCGCTTGCTGCTGGCGTGTCGATTGAATATCGAGTGTTTGCTCCCTAGCTTCCACCAACGCCTCCACCTCCTGCTCCGCCAGTCCCACCACCTGCCCCCCCTCTAAAAACGCAACCCACGAAACCGCCGCCTGCTCTTTCGGCGACGCTGGCAGTCACCACATTGGATTCGCTTGGCCAGGAGCGGCCGATTAAAGAACTGGTGATAGAGGATTACATCCGTACTCAATACCGTCCGCTCCTGAATTATATCTTTTTTGATAGTGGGTCTGCACGAATTCCATCCCGGTATCACCTTCTTACCAGGAGTGGGACAAGTTCGTTTGATTTCAAGCGATTCAACGATTACGAAACGCTGCCGCTGTATTATGAAGTGCTGAATATCATTGGTAAGCGAATGAAGATCTATCATCAAGCAGTGTTAACTATTGTTGGCTGTTCTGGCAGGCCCATAGAGAAAGCTTCCGAGCGTGCCTTGTCCCATGATCGGGCCGAAGCGATTTTTCAATACCTGCATAATGTATGGTCTATCGATTCTGCGCGTATGAAGGTCCAGTCTCGCGGCCTTCCTGAAATGCCATCCAATCCAAACGATAGTGATGGCATCGCAGAAAATCGCCGCGTGGAGATATATTCGGACGTACCGGAAGTTTTGGAACCTATTTTCACGACCGATACCGCGCATATTCCGAAACCGCCCGTTATTCGCTTTCTTCCGGGTGGAAGTGCGGAAGCGGGGGTCAGCCATTGGTCCATTGCTACGACCGAAGGTCCCATAAAGCTGAACGATTTTTCTGGCAAAGGGGATCTCTCGGAACATATTGACTGGGACTTGCAGAAAGAGCACGAGCGCGACCTTGCAACGCTCGATACCATTCACGCCATACTCGAGATCGATGATACCCGAGGGCACTCGGCAGAATCGAATGAAGTTTCCGTTCCGGTTCGACATTATACGCTGTTGGATAAGCACCGTGTAGGCTCCACCGATACTATCATTTCACGCTATAGTCTTATTCTGTTCGATTTCGATCGTAGTGCCCTGGGCGAGGCAAACCAGCGCATCGCCGATTTTGTCAAAGCCCGAATTTCATCGAAGTCCGTAGTGCGCATCCTGGGATATACCGATCGTATGGGAACGGATGCCTATAATCAAAAGCTTTCTGCCGCGCGAGCGCATGCGACGGAACGATATATCGGCCTGCGGGATGCCGAGGTACGCGGTCTGGGCCGTTCCACGCTACTCTATGATAATTCCCTTCCCGAAGGCCGTTTTTATTCACGTACGGTTACCGTCATTGTTACCACTCCAACGGTCCGATAACTAACTCCGGGCTTTATGCCACGCTCAGTAACCGGCTTACCATATCCCTTACTTCCCGGCGCGTAGCAGGTTTGGAAAGGTATTCCGTACACCCGGCTTCCTGGCATTTTTCGCGGTCTCCGGCCATCGCAAACGCGGTGAGTGCCACGATGGGAACTTGTTGACATTGTGACCCAGCGCGTATATCCTGCGTAATGGCCAGACCGTCCCGGCCCGGTAAGTTGATGTCCATCAGAATAAGAGCGGGAACTTCTTTGTGGAGAGCAGCCCACACTTCGTCGGCATTCTGTGCATAGGCCAGCCGATACCCATCACGAAGGTAGGCGCCTATCAACCGCTGGGTTTCCAGGTTGTCTTCGACAACCAGGACGAGCGGTGCTTTGGAACCCGCCTGAACCGAGGACCTGCGTGAGGTGCTTGAGCGATCATCCTCGGGAGCCCGCTTTTCCTCGGTTTCCGTTTTGATCACGATCGGTGTGCGGCCCATGGCGAAGAGCGGGAACTGTATGGTAAAGGTCGAGCCTTCGCCTTCCTGTGAATGGGCTTCAACTGTGCCGCCCATTCTCGTAACGAGGCGCTGCGAAATCGCGAGGCCCAGCCCGGTCCCGCCGAATTCTTTTGTAATGCCCGAATGCTCCTGGCGAAATTCCTCGAATAAATTCGGCAGGAACTCGCTCGAGATTCCAATGCCCGTGTCTTCGACCTCGATAACCACGTTGCGGTTGCGTTCGGAGTTTCCTTCCACGCGAGTACGAACAGAAATCGAGCCGGCTTGCGTAAACTTAATAGCGTTGCTCACCAGATTGGTCATTACTTGCGCAAAGCGGTGGCGATCCCCTTTAATGATCAACCGTTCCGAATACATCTCCACGTGCATCGCCAGCGATTTTTGCTTGGCGATCCAGCTTAACGGTGTTACACACGCTTCGATTTCGGCGCCGACATCGAGTTCGGAACTTTCCATGTCCACATGTCCCGCTTCGATCTTCGAAAGATCGAGAATGTCATTTAAGAGCGCCAACAATCGGCGGCCCGAGACATTGATCGAGCGCAAGAACGTATAATGGTGGTCCTGCACTTTGCCGGCCAGTTCGCTCGTAAGCACATCCGAAAAGCCGAGAATCGCCGTCATCGGAGTACGAATCTCATGAGACATATTGGCGAGAAAAGCGGATTTCAGCCGGTTCGCTTCGTTGGCTCGGTCCCGTTCCTGTTGGTATTTCTCATTGAGTTCCCGCAAGTCTTGCCGTTGCTGCACAGCCACCGAAATATCCGGGAAGATTACTATGACCCCCGTGACTTCACCTGTGTCATCGAGGATAGGAGCAGCACTTTCCAGAATCCAGACCAATGATCCATCGGGCCGAAGAACTCCTAATTCCATGTTGGAAACCGGTTTGCCGGTGCGGAGTGCTTTGGTGGCCGGAAGTTCCGAAATAGGTACCGGAGTTCCATCCTCCCGGATGACCTGCCAAATTGCATCAGCGTGGTTCACGCCGCGTAAGTGCTCGGCGGGCATTCCCAGGATTCGTTCGGCGGCGCGGTTGACCCGAACAATTTTTCCCGTGTTATCGGAAATCAGTACGGCTTCGCCCAGTTCATCGAATAGTTCGGAAAAAAGACGGCTATCTTCAATCTGCATAGGTGTGCGAACCGAACCAGTGGGATCGGCAGTCCAAGCCTTAGTTGCGCCAATCGGGGATCCTTTTGGAGCGGGAGTCTTGGAAATTCGGGGAAATTCTTCGATATTCGGCATCCTAAAGCAAACACCCATTCCTTCTCAGGAACATGTTGTGCGAAAAATCAACATTTCCAAGGGAAGAAAATTCCGCCCGCTAAAATATTCCGGCTGCCATAAGTATTCTTTTTTTCATAGGTTTTCTTGCCATATACATTTAATGTTCATTTCGGACATTCTTAAGGAAAGAATAATGGCTTGCTTTATGAAATGTGCGCCCATTTTAGACCATATGATATAAGTACCTGAAGTAGGAAAGTCAAGTTTTTCCGAAATTATTTTGAAAAATATATTCTCCGTAATTTTGCAGAACATGTTCGATCATTCGAGGGCTCTCTTCCATACCGCTTTGAGGAAATTGCGCAATGTCATTGCCTAGATTCGGAAATCACATCCCCGGCTATGATTATTCCGTGCATTCGTGAGAGAGCGGGAAGCAGTGCGTTTAATTCAGGGCTATTCGTAGACGAAAGGATTACCATGCATAGCCCAAATCGAAGCGAATAGTTGGGGAAACACCCTAGCCATAAATTCCTCCCAGGAAGCCGATGTCGTCGTAATTATCGCCATTTTGGCTATTGAGCGGAATGTAGTCGTCCAATCCGAATGCTAACCCCATGGAGAAATTATCGGCAGGGAACCATTGCAATCCGAGGAGGAACCCAATCGAAAGCATTGGGGCGGTATAATATCCGAAATTTCCTTTTACACGATTTATTCCCCTTCCACCTTAATCCGCTCGATGCTCACGCCCAATCCACTAAGCTTTTCCTGAATGCGCTCGTAGCCGCGTTCTACGTGGTGAATGCCGGTAATGATGGACTCTCCTTCGGCCAGCGAGGCCGCGATGAGATAGACGAATCCGGCGCGGAGATCGGGAATGAGAATGCGGCTGCCTTTTAGCTTCGTGGGACCCAAAATCACAACAGAATGCGGGTGTACCAGCGATTTGAAGCGGCATGGGTTCCCGCCCAGGCACGATTTATAAAGCTGGATTTGCGCCCCCATCTTCTGGAGTTCCCGCGTGTACCCAAACCGGTTTTCATACACCGTTTCATGTACCACGGACATTCCATGCGCCTGCGTCATAAGCAGCACCCACGGTTGCTGCCAGTCGGTCATGAAGCCGGGATGCACATCGGTTTCGATGGCGAGCGGCTTGAGCGTGTCCTTATAAAAGAAGCGAATGCCCCCGCCGGTAACATCGAAATCGGCTCCGGCGCGGCGAATGCTGTTTAAGAACGTCATCATGGTGGACTGCAGCGCGTTCTCGATAAAAATGTCGCCTTTCGTTGCGATGGCAGCGCAGGCAAAGGACGCGGCTTCGATGCGGTCTGGCATAATGCGCTGCTGCGCGCCTTTCAAGCGATCGACCCCATCGATCACAATGCGGCGGTTCGTTTCGAGATTGATGATGGCTCCCATCTTTTGCAGGAAGCGCATGAGCTCCACGATTTCGGGTTCCACCGCGGCATTGTCGATGATCGTGGTTCCCCGCGCGAGCACGCCAGACATGATCACGTTCTCCGTGGCTCCAACCGATGGGAACGGAAGCGTAATGGTGGTTCCGGTCAGCTTATCGGCAGAGCAATGGAAATAGTTATCGACGAATTCGATTTTCGCTCCCATCCGTTCCAATGCGTCAATATGATAATTGACGGGCCGTTGGCCAATACGGTCCCCGCCGGGCATGGGCACGGATGCGGAGCCCGTTCGGTGAAGGAGCGGCCCAAGCATCAGAATAGGAATCCGGTTCAGGCCCGCGAAGCGCTGCGGAACGACCGTCGTGGAGAACGAGGCCGTTTGCATCGTGAGCGTCCCATTGGCTTCGTGGGACAAGGCAATTTCGCTCCCGAGGGAGCGGGCGATATCCGCCGTGATATCCACTTCGCCCAGGCGCACGGGTGCGTTGGTAAACGTGCTCGGCTGGTCGCTTAGCATGGAAGCGACCATGACTTTAGAGATAAGGTTCTTCGTCCCGCTCACGCGGACGGTTCCGGTGAGCGGTTTCCCGCCCGTTACGCGAAATGCATCCATAATATAATCTTCCGTTCCACAAAAATACGGCAGAATTTGCGCCAGCCGGTGCAAGCAGCCTATTGCAGCGTTGAAAGCAAGGTCTCGGATTTGAGGGGAATGCTGTAGAGATAGAGTTGCTCTGTGGCATTCGGAGAGGGTATTGCATAGAGGAGCATCGTTTCCTTGGAAGCGAAAGCCAGGGGGTGTGCGGTAGCCGGAAGTGCCAGCGGCCGGTGGGAACTCATGTCCATCACCTGCCACGTCGTTCCCATTCGACTTATCTGATATTTGCCGCTTGGCGAATAATCGATCCAATCGGCATGTTCGTTACTGGCAGTCCACTGCGAGGCATTAATCGCCCGTTCGTTTTCGATGGTGGCGTCCCCATGCTTTTGCAGAACAACGATATTCTGCGAGGTCGGGTCGAAGAGTGCTTCGGTCAGTGGATCGGCACTCGGCAATGTAATGGGATCACGTTCCGTCGTTTCCATATCGTAAAGGAAAAGCTGGCCTGTAGAGGGGCGCTGGAGCAAAAGCTTGGTCTGGTCCCGCGACCATGCCAGCGCAACGAAATCCTTATCGTTCGGAAACACATCTTCGCTCGTGTATTGCTGGGTATCATAGCGATAAACGTCCACCTTGTCCCGGTTCACTTTATTACTCGTGTAATAGACATACCGCCCATTGTAGGAAGCTCCGATGATGATATTGGTTACACCATCCGGGCCGGGCGTGAGGTCCTGCGGCGTGCCGGAACCATCGTCGGCAATTTGGTAGATATGGTAATCCTTTCCATTGTCCGTCGCGCGCATGTAAAGAATTTCGGGGCTTCCCAGCAGGTGAAAGAAGCGCACGACGCCATGGTCGATAAATTTCGTAATCGGAATGGGTGGATTTTTCGGACCGGCAATAATGCGCCCCCATTTATCCGCAACGACGGCGCTCCAAAGGTTCTCTACTTTGCCATTGCCGGTAAGATAGAATACTTTCTTCTCATCATTCGAGAATTGCGCGTCCGGCTTATTGGCGGTTTCGGAGATCGTTGGCAAGGCGTGCCACAATTGGGCATGGACGGTGCCGGCGAATAAAAGATGAACGAAGAGAAGGGTTAGTACGGATAGAATAGTTCCAGATTTTATCATGCTACAATCTTCATTCCTTAATGGAACATGCAGGCATTGAGCGAGCCTTCATCCTGGAATTCGAGCATTCGAATCGTTCCTTTGCCATAGGCAAGGAGGTAGTGGATGTCATCATTGTCCCAAATCCAATAGACCCAGTCGTGGTTGCGGGCGCGATCGCATTGGCCAAGCGAATGCTCGATTTCTTCGGCGATGGACTCCGCATGGGGCCGGGAAATTGGCATGTAGGCAGACCAGTCCACTTTCGTGAGCGTGTGTTCGGCCGAATCGATGTGGAAGAGAAGATGGCCGTCCAAATCCCAAAACTTAGCGCCGAGGCATACAGAATCGGAGGCGTTCGCGTCGCTTGGTTCTATCTTCCATTTTGCCAGGCAGGAATCGACCCGGGAAACCGGCGTCCCAATGGTAAGTGGTTGCGCGTACGTGGCGCCGAACGAAACCGCCAGCAAAACAGCAATTAACAAGGAAGCAATAGTAGCGAAGCGGCTCATTATTTTATGACTGCAAATGGAAAATTCTGCACTACGGGAGACGTGATGCGGAGATAATAGGTTCCGGAACGGAGGCCGAATATCGGAATTGGAGTCCCCTGGCCTCCGCTAAGCATTAGCTCGCCACGGTTGACGATATTTCCAGCCACATCCACAATACGGTAGCGGATTCGTTCTGAGGCTATTCCCCCCGAAAGGGTAAGCATGTCATGGACTGGGTTCGGAGATAATACAAACGTTAGAGCTGCCGCGGATGGGACAACGGACGATACCGGGATGACCGTGAAAAACAGCAGGCTGGTATCGGCAATGGATCCTATCGGGGTAATGGCGCTTGCGCGGACGATCATTCGGTTCGATGCGATATTCGGAATTTTCCACGCATATTCTCCCGAATCCGATGGAATGGATGCAGCAATGGGGTTCCAAAACGTGCCACCGTCCGATGAGTATTCCAGCGACACCGTAGTGATATTTGCATACGTCCATCGAATGCTGACAGTGGTGTCACCGGGATAGCTCTCGCTGCCGCGTGGTGAAAGCAGAATCAGCGTTGGCTGTGGTGGTGGCACAATGCACGCGCTGTTCTCCGCATTCATCCGTAGCACCGAATCCACTTTTTTCGTGAAGGTCATGCGAAGCTCGAAATACTGGATCGAATGGTGGTGGATCGCATAATTTGCATTCGCGCAATAGCTCATAATGGAACCTGGATTCGGAAGCGGATGGATCGGCAAGCTATCGCAAGCATCGCCGATACGCAGGCCGTACATGGTGTCGTCCTTCGTAAAACACGTATCGAGCGGCGGGTCCCAATAACAGCAGTGCGAATGCACGAGGCTAAAGTTGTGCCCAATTTCGTGCGCGACAATATAAGCATCGTAGGTAAATGCAAAGGTTGGGTAGTGATGCCTCGTCTGCGGGGAACTCATCGAGTAAGACCAATTCGAATCGCACATGGAATAGTAGCCGAACCCGCCGCCGCCATAGCCAATCGAAGTAAGCACGTGCGCGCAATCTCGTGGAACATTTGCATAATGCGCCCGCCAGTATTTGGGAACCGTATCTTCCAGACCATACGCATTGCCTTTCACATTATAGGGATCGCCGCTCGGCCAGAGCTTCACCCAGGTCAAATGCCAGGTAATGTTCACTTCGTTTTCGTAAATGGTGCTGGACATCGCAAACAGCGAAGCGATATAGCCAAGTACCAGGTCCGTATCGCCACCGGCATCATGGTAGAAGCAGCTATCCGCTTCTACCGCAACATCGAGTTGAAGAAGTTGGGTATGGAGCGAGTCCGCGTTCATGGCGCGATCTCGGTATTCCTGCAATAATTCCGAAACCGGTTCTGGCGCGTTTGGCTGCGAAATATCCCCGGCAATACAATTGAATGGATGTAACTCACTATACGAGAAGAGATCGCTCTGGCGAATGAAAACATGCCGCTCCGGATTTTCATCGTTCTTCGCCGGACCAAAGACATAGGTTTCCCCGGACTCGCGCGTAATCGATACCAGCAATCTTCCTGCAAAGGTGGTGAGAAACACACGAGAATGGGGTTCTCCGAGGACTTTTCCACTATACGCGGCAAAGGACGGTTCCGGAATCCGGTGAGTGCCGCTCGCGGCGCCGATCCAGAACTGTGTGGTGGAGTCAATCGGAGAATGGGCGGGCTTGAGATCAAGTGTTACATAATCGGAATAGCTTCCCGGAAAATTCGGGATTTCGAGTTCGCCGCTTGCGGCCAGCGTGCGGGTTAACGCGGCACCGTTGACATCATAGTACACGGCTTGCGGTGTGGTAGAAAGCGTAACTCCCGGAACCTGCCGGAGGAAGGAAGGAAGAATTACCTGCGGCGTTGCCGAGGCCGTGAGATGAAAAATGGCAATGAAGATAACGAGCAGAATGCTGAATTTCATAGTTGTTTGCCAATAACAGGGGAATATACAAACGTTTTTCCGGATACGAAGAATTCTCGCATTTAAGACCCGGAACCTGACTCGCTCCAGCCGGATTTTACGCCAGGAATGAAGAAAGTCTATATCGAAACGTATGGCTGCCAAATGAACGTGGCGGACACGGAGGTCGTCCTTTCCGTGCTGAATAATGCTGGATATACGCCAACAGCCGAGCTCGAAGGCGCGGACCTCGCCTTTATGAATACCTGTGCCATTCGCGAGAATGCCGAGGAAAAAATCTGGAATCGGCTTAACCATTGGAAGAAACTCAAAAAGCGAAATCCCGAGATTGTGGTCGGGGTGCTGGGATGCATGGCGGAACACCTGCGGAAGGATTTGCTTAGGGATTCCGGCAATATCGTCGATCTCATCGTCGGCCCGGATGAATACCGGCGGTTGCCAGCGCTAGTTTCGTCTATAACGGGAACCGGGGACCGGGATCCGCGGTCCGGTGTTGAAGTTAGTGCAGCTCAAGATTTCGAACAGCGAACCCCGGACCCCGGATCCCGGCCCCCGCCCATTGCCGTCAAGCTTTCCCGCACCGAGACCTACGACGACATTCTACCCTACCGAAACGAAGGCATTAGCGCCTTTATCTCGGTCATGCGCGGCTGCGATAAGTTTTGCACGTTCTGTGTGGTGCCCTATACGCGTGGGCGGGAACGTTCCCGAAACATTCGTTCCATTGTCGAGGAGTGCAAGGAGTTGGAGCAGCAGGGCTTCCGAGAGATTACGCTTTTGGGACAGAATGTTAATAGCTACCGCGATGCTTTTGCTGTGGTAGGGACGGAAGGGACGGGAGGATCGAAAGTGCCTCATCCCAATAATCTCATAAATCCCAGTTCAGGCCGCTTTCATGATTTCAGCGATTTGTTAGCCGCCTGTGCGAAAGCGGTTCCCAACGTGCGAATTCGTTATACGACAAGCCATCCGCAGGATTTCGATCAAAAGCTGGTGGATACCATGGCCGAGCACGATAACATTTGCAAGTATATCCATTTGCCGATCCAGTCCGGCTCGGACCGTATTCTGAAGCTCATGAACCGTACCTACACGCGCACGCACTACATGTCCATCATCGAAATGATCCGCAAAGCGGAACAACAGACTCCCCCTCCTGCGGAGCGAAGCGGAGTAGGAGGGGGCTGGGGGGCGGTCTCGGTAGCTCCCAGCACTTCCGGATGGTCTCTCTCCACCGACATCATCGTTGGCTTTTGCACCGAAACGCTCGAAGATCACGAAATGACGAAAGAGGTCATGCGCGAGGTCGGCTACGATGGCGCCTACATGTTTAACTATTCGCCGCGCCCGAACACGCGCGCCTGGAGCACGCTCGAGGACGATGTTCCGCTCGAAGAAAAAACGCGGCGGCTGAACGAGATCGTCGCGCTCCAAAACGAGATTTCCACCGAGCGGAACCGTGCCGAAATTGGCCGGGAACATATTGTGCTCGTCGAAGGACGTTCGAAGAAAAATGCCGACGAATGGAAGGGCCGGACTGATACGAACAAGATGGTCGTGTTCCCAAGAATTCCGCGTGGAGCAGGCGTCCCGCCTGCTGTTGGACAGCCGTCCTCGGCTGTTCCATCCGCCGCCGAAGTTGGAGAATACCGGAAAGTAAAGATCACCCGCTCGAATAGTGCCACATTGTTTGGGGAATTGGTCGATGTGGGCGGCGGGGTCGCCGCCCAACACGTGGGATTGGAGCGCGGCGAAGTGCTCTACGATCTCACCCCACTCATCACACCCACCATTCGCCGTGAAGAGAGTGCGGGGATGATGGAACTGCCAATAATAGACGGATGAATTTAGAGTATTCGAGTCACGCGCGAGATGCGCTCATCGAGCGGGAAATTGATCCCGATTGGGTGGCCCGCACCATTGAGAATCCGGTGCGAACGGAGGCGGATAAAGAGGATCCGGAACTCAGGCATTTCCTCGCGCGGATTCACGAAAACGGAAACCGTGTCCTACGGGTTATAGTCAACGATACCGTAACGCCTCCGAGAGTAGTATCCATGTTTTTCGATAGGAGGTTGACGACTAAACTATGAGACTTAAAGTCGATCGCGAATCGGATGCGCTCTACCTTAGGCTGGACGAATCGAAGATAATGGATTCGGAAGAGGTCACGCCTGGAGTTGTCCTCGACTTCAACGAGCACGACGAAGTTGTCGGCGTTGAAATTCTTCGTCTGTCGAAGCGTGTCTCGATGGGGGATATTTCCAAAGTTTCTCTGGAAACATCGTAGGGTGTAGATGGAAGCTCCAGCTTCCATCAGGGCCGCCCACCGGGAAGCTGGAGCTTCCCGGTACACACGCTGTAACTTTCGCCTTGCTCGCGTGTTATTTATGCGTAATGAAACGCATCCTCCTCGTGCTTTCGCTCGTGGTGCACGCCTCCCAGGCGAAGGGACAGGATTGGGCTCAAGTACCCTCTCCATTTACATCCGGTAACTTAGCCCCCTATTTCCTGAATCAGAAAATTGGGTTTGCCTACAATGCAAGTGCATACGCGAATGGCTCAAGTCCCACTCCGAATCTCGCGTTAACGAATGACGGAGGCATAACGTGGTCCTATATTAAATATTTCGACACAGTGGGAAGTTGGTCGGCTGGAACTCAGGCAGGAACCACCATTACCCAGATGTGCTTCGTGTCTCTCGAACATGGTTATGCAGCTACTCAATCATTTGGCTATGGATCCACCATTTACGGGGATAGTGGAGTTTTTGAAACTACTGACCAAGGCACTAATTGGAAGAAGATTAGCACAAACGGGATGAACTATTTGGGAGTGTATGCTACAAATAATGTGGTATTTGCGGAGGAAGGATCTGAGGGACTAGCAGGCTGTTGAAAAATGAGGTAACTTTTCTTTCCGTTCTTGGTTCGGCTGGTTTTTATGGCTGATGGGGTTCGACTTTCGATTGAGTTTTTGCGTTCCCGCCGCGTGCGTT
>JAKAIL010000314.1 GCA_021825235.1 Bacteroidota bacterium
AAGCGCGACACCGAAAAAATCCTCGACGTAGTTTCCAAAGTTCTGATGCCGATACTCCTGTTGGTACTCGGCACATGGTTCAATTTTATCACGAACAGCAATCAGGAGAAGCAGCGGCAGTTCGAGGAGCGCCAGGCGGCGGAGCAGCAGAAGAGCGCGCTCATCGAATCCTACATTACGCACCTAACGAGCACGAACCAGGCCGAGCGGGAACTCGCGCTCCATATCATTACGCTCGATACCGCAGAGTTCGATGTGCCGCTCGTTAACCTCGTGACGGCGTATGCGGCCGCCGCGCCAACGCCGGAGGAACGATTAGCCGCGTTGGGCGCGCTGAATCATGCTTCGCACTCCAATAACTCGGCAGTGCGCCAGGCGGCAAAGAGCGATATTAGTTCCGTTCCGCAAATTCCGGTGGCTCCAACGGACTCCAAGGACATCCAGGCGAAGGCTGCCGTTGTCAACCAGGCGATCCAGGCGGCGAGCGCCAATCCCTCCCTAAACAATAGTGTCAATAAGGTGCTGGACCAACTGCACTTCTTTAAATGAACAATGTCATTCCCGCGGTCTGGATTCCCGCTCTCGAGGGAATGACAGGGCCTCACGCCTTACCGTATCCACGCCTGAGTGGAACATTCATCGCCCCTTCGGTGTATCCATAACCACACTTATTTTCCCCAATTGAAGGAGCCGTTATGAAGCAAACGTTTTTTGCAGCCGTTTTTGCGGTGCTTGTTGCCGTAGTATTCCTGACATTCCGTTACAACGAATCCGTGAAGGCACAGGCGCAAACCGTTGCGGCTACGCCGGCCGCGATGATGGGCCATGCCGGAGCGTGCCCGACCGCGGCCAACTGCGCCCAGTGCCCCTACGCGCACACGGCATCCATGCAGGGAGGGCAATGCCCCTACGCCGCCGCTTGCGCCAATGGCGCGACATGTCCGCACTCAGGTTCCGCAATGAGTTCCATGAGTATGTCCGGCATGGCACCGAAGATCGTTCCCGTTGTGGCAAAGACGACGGCAATGAAGAGCGGCAGGGATTGCCCGCCATGCCCCGCCTGCCCGATGGGGATGGGCTCCGGACATCATGCGATGGCAGGGAAGTAGAAAGGACGGGAGTCCGCTGCTGCGACGACGGGACTAAGAATACTGTGTGCCTTGCCGGGCTCACGATGGTAGAGCTCGGCCGCGTAACTTAGTGTTTGTTAGTACAGAAAACTTCCCATAGAGTTGCTCTCTTTGTTCCCGAATTACCCGATCTATGCGGAGAGCGCGCTCTTCACGAGGAAGGTTATGGAGCCGAATCAACAATACTCCTCGGGAGGCGTGTGAATCTCGATAAACCTTTTCCCCAAATCCTTTATCTTCGGTTATCAGTAGGGAGTCTTCCTCCAGCGCAAACGCGAGTACTTCCGTGTCATCAATCGCAGGGTTCTCTTTGGATATCCATCGGACGTGGTGTCCGGTATGCAATAACTCCTAAACCAGCAGCGAATCAATATTTTCGTCCGCTACGATATTCACGCGGCCTTAGAAAGAACGGGGTACTCCTCTTCGTTGGGCATGACTGCGGCGGCATATTCCAGGGCCGCTTCAATGCCTTCAACCGTGAGCCGCGGATAAGCATCGAGCAGATCGGCATTGGACCAACCTTCCGAAAGCTTCTCAAGAATCAATTCCACGCTCAACCGCGTCCCTTCCACGACGGGCTTACCCAGTAGGGTATTGGGGTCACTGATGATTCGAGGCTTCATACATCCGCGAACGTGCATTCTCCCCACATTAGTTCGAGTTTTTGGGAATTAAACTCGACCCGCTCAGCACCGGGTTGCGCTTACTTCGGCGCAGTGGTGTGGGCCATGCTTTAGCTTGTCCCAGCATGGAGCAAGCTGAAGCATGCTCCACAGCACGTTTTGTGCGTAGAAGTAAGTTTACTTCTCATGAATCTCTAAAATCTCCCCAAATCCAGGTCCAGGATTGAAACCATTTCGCGGGGTATTTCCTTTGTGCCCAAAGCATCGCACAAGGGCGGTGCTGGTACAGAATCTTCCCTCGCATGGCTCGACTGACACACCAGATTTATCCACTGACGACAGGCTTTCACGGTCCGGAGCGGCCCGTGCCGAACGCGGAGCTTGTTGCTAACTACGGCTACGACCGGTTTACGCCCTACACCAATTCGGCGGACCACACCGACGCGGAACTGCACGAGATCGCGCAGACCATCCGGCGGGACATCATCCACGAATTGGTGGAAGCCAAGAGCGGCCACTCGGGCGGTCCGCTGGGAAGCGCCGATATTTTCGCTACGCTCTATTTCGGCGGCGTGATGCGCTACGATGCGCTGAATCCGTGGTGGCCGGAGCGCGACCGCTTTATCCTTTCGGCGGGGCACATGTGTCCGGTGCTCTATGCCACGCTGGCCAACGCGGGATTCTTTCCGAAATCCGAACTGCTGACGCTCCGCAAGTTTAATTCCCGTCTGCAAGGGCATCCGGGCCGAGATATGGGGCTGCCGGGCATCGAAAGTTCCACCGGCTCGCTGGGACAGGGGCTGGGTATTGCCGTAGGCATGGCGCTTGCGGATAAGTGCGTCGATAAAAACGGCCACCATGTGTTCGCGCTCACCGGCGATGGAGAACTCTCCGAAGGTGAAATTTGGGAGGCCGCGCTCATCGCTGCCCACTGGAGCCTCGATAACTTCACGATGATCGTGGACCGGAACCACTGCCAAATCGATGGCCGCACCGAGGACGTACTGAAACTGGACTCTGTGCCGGATAAGTTCCGGGCGTTCAACTTCCACGTAATCGAGTGCAATGGGAATGATATTAAGGACCTGCGGCGCGCCTTCACCGAAGCGGCAAGCGTCACCGGCAAGCCCAAGTGCATTGTGGCCACGACCTTCATGGGCCACGGCGTAAGCTTTATGGAGGACGACTATCGCTGGCACGGCAAGCCGCCGACAGCCGAGCAGGGCGTTAAGGCGCTAGAGGAGTTAGGGTAGTCGGGAGAGGGTAAAGCGGAGTTCGGGATCCGTCATTGCGAGGAGCTGAATTCGGCCGAAGGGAGAATTCAGCGACGAAGCAATCTTTCGATCGAAACCGGGCGCTCGTTTTCACTCGAAAAGAGATTCTTCGACTCCGCGAATTCTCCCTTCGGTCGAATTCGCTCCGCTCAGAATTACAATATAGGAGAGTTTTAGTAGTATAAAGTAGAATGGCAACAACGGAAGTATTGGATCAAGTAGTAA
>JAKAIL010000080.1 GCA_021825235.1 Bacteroidota bacterium
ATAGGCTTGCTCGGCTGTACACTCGGATTGCTGGGTTGGATTTGACAGTGCAAAAATGATAGGGCGATCGTTTTGCCGCGCCATCGTGGAAAGCACCGCTTGCGTAAAGGCGCTCGACTTTCCGGAAGCACCAATGAGCGCGGTTGGACGAAGCGTTTGCACGGCGGAGAATAAATCCGGCGCTGGTGCGTGCTCGTGGGCATAGGGGCGTTTATGTTCAGCCAGATCTGTCCTCGATGCTACCACTAAGCCTTTCGAGTCCATCAACCACAGCCGGGATTTTGCTTCGCTTTCGGGTAGGCCCTCCTTCATCATGGCATAGACAATAAGGTCGGCAATGCCCGTAGCGGCCTCGCCAGCGCCAAAAAGTAGAATATTTTGGTCCGGGAGCTTGCTTTGGCTAATGCGAATGGACGACAACAATCCCGCAAGTGAGACCGCGGCAGTACCCTGTATGTCGTCATTGAAAAGGCAGACCTTATCCCGATATTTCTTCAAAAGCCGAAAAGCGTTCGCGCTGCCAAAATCCTCAAGCTGGATTAGAACGTTAGGAAAACGCTCGCTAGCCGCCCTGACAAACTCGTCTATAAAATCATCGTATTCCGGCCCACGAATTCGCTCGTGCTGCAATCCCAGATAAACCGGACTCGCAAGTAACTCCTCGTTATCCGTTCCTACATCGAGAGTTACGGGTAGGCATTGCGTCGGTTGAACGCCGGCGCAGGCCGTATATAGCGAGAGCTTTCCAACTGGGATTCCCATTCCGTGCGCTCCCAAATCGCCCAGGCCGAGCACTCGTTCACCATCCGTGACAACGATAACGCGGACATCGTCATGTGGCCAGTTTCCGAGCACCTCACGGACGTGTCCCCGGTCCCGTTCCGTTACGTACATGCCTTTGGCGCGACGGTAAATGTCGCCGTATTCCAAACATGCCTCGCCGATGGTCGGCGTGTAGATTATCGGCATGAGTTCCGCCAGGTGCTCTATGAGCACATGGTAGAACAGGGTTTCATTGCGGTCCTGAAGGCCGATGAGGCTGTTGTAGCGGTCCAAATCGGTCTTTTTGGCGCGGACCGTGGCAATTACGCGGGCTGCCTGGTCTTCCATCGAGACGATTCGCGGAGGAAGTAGTCCGCTCAATCCGAGTGCACGCCGCTCGTCTTCCGTAAAGGCGCGGCCTTTATTTAGCGATGGATCGTGCAGTAAATCCATGCTGCGCGGCAGCGTGCGGTTAACTTTTTTTTGAGCCACTGCGTGGCCATTTCGGGAGGAGGCTTCTGAGAACATACCGATCTATAAACAGTACCAAATCCTGAAAAAACTCCGCCGTTCCCCATTTTTTGGGGAAGGCGAGAACTATTAAGTCCGTGTGTTTTTAGTGGCTCACTCTTGGCTGACCCATTAGAGTCAAGCCAAAAAGTGGCGCGAACACGCAGAAATTGAAGATTCCGGCAAGCAGCGGCACAAAGCCGATTATGCCGACAATCACGCCGGCACCCCCGAAAAATCCCCACCAAACGAGAAAAACCCCAAGAATTGCCCGTAATAACCGGCCAATTCCGCTTCGCATAAAAGTTACAAATGGATTCATAACCTGCCTACACTAAAAATGAATGCCATTTGCGAAAACTGCATAAATTGGCCGATTTTGCAGCTGTGTAGACTATTTTTTGAACGGAGCGTAAATTTGTCGCTATCAGAGCGTAAACTATCTTTACTCGAACCGCTGTAAAAGCCGAAAGCTCCGGAATTCCGGAGCTTTCTTAGTAGATGCTAAATTTTGAACTTCAGAAGTTACTTTAGCTCGACCTTCGCACCGGCTTCCTCGAGTTTCTTCTTGAGAGCCTCGGCATCGGCTTTTGCCATTGCTTCCTTTACGGTCTTCGGTGCGCCATCTACCAGGTCCTTCGCCTCTTTCAGGCCAAGGCCCGTAGCTTCGCGGACTGCCTTGATGACGTTGATCTTCTGCGCTCCGGCATCGGCCAGAACGACATCGAATTCCGTCTTTTCTTCTGCGGCTGGCGCGCCCGGGGCGGCACCACCGGCGGCCGGCATCATGCCCATCATCATCGGGGCCGAGGCTGTTACGCCGAATTTCTCTTCGAGCGCTTTCTTAAGCTCGGCGGCTTCGCCAAGCGTCAATGCGCTAATCTGATCTACGATTGCATTAATATCTGCCATGGGTGTTTACGGTATTTAGTTAAAGTCGTTTGTTAAACTGAGTTTGGTCAGGCTGGAAGCACTGACCCACGGTCATGCGGCTGCTTCCGCTTTCTTTTTCTCGATTGCGTCCATGAGATAGACGATATCCCGTTGGAGAGCGCCTAAAACCCCAACGATGCCCTGCATGGGCGCCTGGAGACTGCCGACAATCGAGGCCATTACGTCCTTTTTCGTTGGCAGGGCGGCCACTTTCTTGAGGTCCTTGCCGGGATAAACCTGTCCTTCGAGGACGGCCAGTTTCAGGTTGGGTTTATCGGCATTTTTCTCAATAAAGTCCTTCAGGATACGGGCCGGGGCCACCGGATCTTCGAAGCCGAATGCCACACCGGTTTGGCTGACAAGCGCCTTGCGAATATCCTCGGTCAGACGGCCGGAATCGTCCAAAGCACGCCGAATTAGCGTGTTTTTCGCCACTTTGTAGGTTAGGCCCGCTTTCCGCAGCTCAGCCCGGAGACGGGTCGTCTGCTCGACGGTCATACCCTCGAAGTCGGTGAAATACAGGCCGCTCGAGCGGTCGATGACTTCCTTCAGTTCCGCAACGACTTGCGTTTTTTCTTCGCGTGTCATTGATGGATTATAGTTTATGCATTGGCAGTAACTTGTTGCCACTATTGGAGTTAGAAGCTCTCCAAAAACGACCTTTGCAGAGCGGGAAAAGCCCGTAATAACTTCCCTCGTTTGCCTCCGCCGGACGTTCCAAACAGTAACCCTGCCTGATCCGCCCTCTGCCAATAAGCGCGGCTCAAACTGGAAATCGTAAGAGATAGTTCGATATTTCGGGAAACGAGGAACTCCGGAACTTTTATTCGCAAGGAGTACGGAACGTTAAGAATGTTGCCGGATAGATTCTTTACAGCATGGTTATCCACAAAATTCTGTGGATAAGTGCGCAATGTTGATAGCGAAATTTCTGGCGAATTCGAACGAAAATCGCCACTTTGGAACTATTCGTTGAAAAGCATTGCAAAAGGAAAGGTTATGAATTGACTGGATAATTATTAAAAATTGGGTGAGTAGTTTCCCTGGGAAGAACCGAAATATTTTCCGTAATTTTGCACTATGAATAACCCCCTGTTCCCTCGTGCCATTGCAGACCTCGTCGAGCGGTATCATGACCAGCGCGATTCCTACAAAAGCGCCGCGTATAAAGAAGCTCAACTCCGCGAGGAATTCATCAATCCGTTTTGGTGGGAACTCGGTTGGGATATGACCAATCGCGGCGGACTTGCCGAAGCCTATAAAGAAGTCATCCACGAAGATTCCCTCCGAATTGAAGGAGCGATTAAGGCGCCGGACTATACGTTCCGCGTCGGCAGCGAGAAAAAGTTCTTTCTCGAAGTAAAAGCGCCGAAGGTGAATGTGGCGAAAGACGTTGCACCGGCCTATCAGCTTAAGCGGTATTCCTGGAGTGCCGGACTTGCCGTTTCGCTCCTCTCCGATTTCGAAGAATTTGCCGTTTATCAAACTACTTCCGTTCCCAAACCGAACGACGCGCCGTTCAAAGACCGCATCGAGCTATTCACATTCGAGCAATACGAAGAAAAATGGCCGTGGCTGGTAGAGACGTTTTCCAGAGACGCCGTGTGGAAGGGCCGCTTCGATAAATATGCCGCGCAAACAAAAGGGAAGCGCGGCACAACGCCATTCGATAAGCAGTTCCTGGCCGATATGGTCGCGTGGCGAAAGAAGCTGGCCGAGAACATTGCATTGCGCAATAAGGGCGTAACCGAAGCCGAGCTAAACCACGCGGTGCAGCTCACACTCGACCGGATCATCATGCTCCGCATTTGCGAAGACCGAAAGATCGAGCAATACGGGAATCTCGCCATCGATGCCGGGCTGCCGCAAATTATCGGGCTGCACTCCCCCTCCTATGAAGCGAAGCGGAATAGGAGGGGGCTGGGGGGTGGTCCCGGGGTCTATCAGAACCTTCTCAACCGATTCAAGATGGCCGACGACCGCTTCAACTCCGGGCTCTTCCATTTCAGGAAGGAAAAGGACCGGAACGAATTCGATTCGCTTACCCCGCGCCTCACCATCGACGATAAAGTTCTCACCGACATCATCAATCACCTCTATTATCCCGAAAGCCCCTACGCCTTCGACATTGTGCCCTCGGATATTCTGGGACACGTGTATGAGCAATTTTTGGGGCAGGTCATCACCCTCACAAAAGGCGGTTACGCCCGCGTGGAGGAAAAGCCGGAAGTAAAGAAAGCACATGGAGTCTATTACACTCCGACCTATATTGTCGATTATATCGTGAAAAACACGGTCGGAAACCTCCTTGAACCTCGTGTGGAGGGAAGCGCTGCTTCCCTCAAACCGGGCCGGGAAGCAGCGCTTCCCGGCACACGCGCGGGTTTGCCCGCGCTCAAAATCCTCGATCCCGCCTGCGGCTCCGGAACCTTCCTGCTCGGAGCGTACCAGTATTTGCTCGATTGGTATCTCAAATTCTATTTGGATAACGATCCCGAAGCATGGACGAAGAAGAAGGCACTGGATCGCATTCCCACAGCCGATCCGAAGAAAATAGACTACCGCCTCTCGCAAAAAGAGCGTAAACGCATCCTGCTCGATCACATTCATGGCGTTGATATCGATTCGAATGCTGTGGAAGTGGCGAAGCTGAACCTCATGCTGAAAGTGCTCGAAGGCGGCGGGAGCGACGATGGAACCCAGCGCATTGCCTACGATACCTCCGAACGCCTGCTCCCCGATCTCGATAAAAACATCATCTGCGGCAACTCCCTCATTGGAACCGATTACTACTCGCTCTTCGAGCAGGCGGGGTCCGGGGACCGGGTTCCGGGTTCCGGGAAGGCTGCCCCCGGACCCCGGTCCACGGCTCCAGGTTCCCGCCCGGACCCCGGTCCCCGGAACCCGGACCCCGCCCGAATCAACGCCATGGACTGGCCCCACGCCTTCCCCGACATCATGAAGCGCGGCGGCTTCGATGTCGTCATTGGGAACCCACCGTATGGGGCGGCATTTGATGAGGCAACAATCAATTATTTGCGAGGCAAGTTTGCGACATCGGCCACAAGTACAGATAGTTACATCCTTTTTGTAGAGAATTCAGAAAGGTTACTAAAACCCGGCGGCTTGGTGGGGATGATTGTGCAGTCAGGTTGGGTCTCTGCGCCATCAGGGCGCGCATTACGGTCTTTCTTCGCTAAAGCTTTTAGCCCGATGGCATTCGCTTCGATGCCGTATGATGTCTTTGGCGCGTATATCGACACAATTGTCCTTATTGCTTCTCGAAAAGAACAGCAGGCCCAGTGGCCGCATAAGGTCAAGTTAATTCAGTTCCCGATCCGCCACTCAATTAGGACCGCCGAAGAGTTTGAGGATCACGTTAAAATAGCGAATCCGAGGCGCTGGCTTGAAACACCGGAGAGGGAATTCTTGGTTACGTTGTCAAGCGATGAGCAAACCATTATTCAGAAGGTGCTGAACGGAAGTCAGAAGCTGGAAGAAGTAACAGACATCCAGCGCGGGGTGACACCGTTCGTCCTCTCCGAAGTGCCGCCACGCACTCATCCGGAGCCCGCATTCGCCGGGACAGTGCGCCGATATAGTTTCGATCGTGGCGAGATGAAGTACATTCGTTACGACGAATCTTTAGCCGAGTTCAAACCTTCGCGCTACTTTGAAGGGCCGCGCCTTCTACTTCGCGAATTAGTTAGCAGACAATTTCAATTGCAGGCGTGTTATACTGAGGAACGATTCATCACGAACAAGTCAATGCAGAGCATACTCGCAACAAGCGAAGATTATCCGCTGCATTTCTTGCTCGGAATCATAAATAGCCGAATCATCTCTTGGTTCTTTCTCGCGGTACACAGCGTCGGAAGAAGGGATGATTTTCCGAAGATCGTTCTTAAGCAGACACGAGAATTGCCGATACCCAGGTTAACTAAGGAGACCCGAGATAATGCGAAACGAATAGCAGGACTATCAGCAAAAATGCAAGAATTACGCGGACGGGAACTCATTATACCGCAGAACAATCGCACACAACTCGAACGTCAAATCGCGGGCGTGGACCGGGAGATCGACCAGTTGGTTTATCAGCTTTACGGGCTGACGGAGGAGGAGATTAAGGTGGTGGAGGGAACCAATGGAAGGTCATGACTTGTGGGTACTTTTCCCATATTACGGTTTGGATCTTGATATGGATGGGCACGGCCTGCATGATCCTATGTTCGAGACCCTTCACGTGATGCCGAGGTCTCAATTGCCTTCACTAATTTCTGAACTGAAATCACCAATTTTATTCGGCCCCAATACCTTGGGTGATGAATTCGAGGCGTTCTTGTGCGTCCGCACTCCTCAATATGATAACTTCGATGTCAACAAGACACGAGAGGCTGAGTTGTTCGGCGCGATCATCGCCGTTGCTGTCTATTCGACAAATCATATTTATGCAACGTCACTTTTCGAAAAATTAGGACATCTGAATAGTGAAAATCGGTTAGCGGCGGATATTGTTAATGGTCGTTCAGCCTGCTCTCTATGGGGTGAAATGGTGAGATTGAGTTCGGTTGCCTTCCATCCGAAGAGCCTATCATGTTCCCGTAACTCTCTTAAAGACCTGATTCTGAGTAACGACCTTGGTTTTGGCCGAAAGCTTCTCCTAAAGTCTGAGGAACTTCCTTCCTCTCTCTCGGGTCGTTTGCGTGCAGCAGTGCTTATTCTGGATAATGCCTTCCACCAGAGGGACTACTCGATCCAGGTTTTAATGTGCACCACGGTAATGGAAACTCTTTTTAAGAAAGAGACAGATTACTCGAAATTTAAGGAACGAGTCTCGACAATTTTTGGCTGGTCCACGCTTCACTTGGAATTTGAGGAGGTTATTCAAAAGCGTCACGATTTTGTTCATCGTGGAATCGAGGTTGATGATCAAGGTATCACTTACAAGGCGTTGTGTCTCGCTTTAGGCAGCATTGTGGCGTATTCGTCTTTGACGCCATATTATGCAACCCCAATTCCTATCAAGAATACGCATTTTGATTACTTTTTGGATTGTTTAGATCGCGCGTCGAAATCCTCAACCTTTCAATCCTATCTTGACGAATGCTTTAGTAAGTATTCACGAATTGAAAACTTGAAATTCCACATTGTGCAACACAAGCCTCGGTAGTCGCGAAGCGGCGCAGTACCCGCAGCCCAACGTGGTGCGTAGTCCGCCGCAGCGAATTGGGTAAGGGCGGGAATTTCTTTTTGGAGTCCCGGAGGGACGGAATATTTGTAGCCCCCGGCTCACGAGATTGTCTCAAAACTCATAGGGAATTTAAACTTAGCGACGGCTATGCATGTTGTAGGTGCATGTCACATGAAATACGAGCAGACTATGGAGAGCAGTTGCTGTTTCCTCCCGCGCTGGAAGATTACGTTCCTACAGACCATGTTGCACGATTCATTCGGGATGTGGTTGATGCCTTAGACCTTCGGGTGCTGGGTTTTAGTGTTCGTGAGTCCATCGAAGGACGTCCAAACTATAGCGCCGACCTGTTATTGAAAGTGTGGCTCTATGCCTACGTAATGCGGATTCGCAGCAGCCGTCGGGTGGAGCAAGCCTGCCGGGATCACGTGGCGCTGTTATGGTTGACGGGACGGCACACACCGGATCATAATACACTCTGGCGGTTTTTTGCGGAGCATCGATCGCAGATGAAGGGATTGTTCAAGCGAGTGGTTCAACTGGCGGCGCATGCGGGTATGGTGGAGATGGCATTGCACGCGGTGGACGGGACGCGGATCAAAGCCCGATCCTCGAACCGTACGGGCTGGCACACAGCTGCCTTGCAAAAAGCTTTAGGACGGTTAGATGCCTTGATTGAAGTTGGCATGCAGGAGATTGAGAGGTCGGAGCAAATGGAAGCGGATCCCCCTCGATTGCCCGATCATCTCCTCGATGCACAACAACGGCGCGCGTTGATTGCGGTGAAGCTGCGGGAACTGGAACATCTTCAGAAGACGCACCATCATCCTTTGGAACCGGATGCACGGGTGCAGCAAGCCGGCCCGGAACGCGCCTTTGGGTTCAATGCGCAAGCCGTGGTGGATGCGGCACACGGAATCGTGGTGGCGGAGGCCGTCGTCGAACAAGAAAATGACTTCAATATGTTACTCCCGATGATGCAAGAGGTTGAGTCGGTCATCGGCTGCGTAGCTACGGATACGGTAGCAGATGCTGGCTATGCTTCGAGTGCCGAGTTTGGCCGCTTGGAGCGCGCGGGCTTGGAGGCGACAGTCGCTTTGCCGCGTTCCTTACAGTCGAGCAAGGAACCCTATGCGGCTTCGAACTTCACATACAATGCCGAAGCTGACGTGATGATCTGCCCTCGGAACGAAACGCTTCCCTACCTTCAAAAAAAACCACAACACGGTTATGAAGTGAAGGTGTATCAGTGTCAGTCTGCCGCGTCCTGTCCGGTTAGAGCACAGTGTTGTACTAATAAACGGGGACGGTTGGTGAAGTTGAATCCGGAATACCTCTCCGTGCAACGGCAGCAGCTTCGGCATAACAATCCGGTGCATCGCCAAAACCTTCGCCGTCGCAAGGAACTCATCGAGTTAGTCTTCGCGCAAATTAAGGAACACGAACGATTTCGCCGTTGGACGGTCCGCGGACTTCGAAAAGTACGGGCCGAATGGTTCTTCCTCCTGACGGTGTATGATTTGAAAAGAATATATGCCCGGTGGAAACAGATTCGGCTTTCCCTACCACGATGCGGATCTCTGCCAGCGGCAAGTGCAACCTGAGTGCAGAATGGACACCAAATCCTTGCCTCGATCATAAATTGAAGAGCCGTTTCGATACGATTAGTTTTGAGACAATCTCTTCAACCGGGGGTTGGCGATATATCAACATTTTATAGCTCCGTCAGGAGCGAAATATGCCGTCCCTCCGGGACTCTGAATCTAAAAAAATCCCGCTAACCCCGGGTTCCGCTTCGCTCCACCCGGGGCTACAAATATTTCGTGCCTACGGCACTTGGGAACCGAACCTGCCATTAGTCCCGAAGGGACGGCGTACCCGCAGCCCAGGGTGAAGCGCAGCGCAACCCTGGGTAGCGATGCATGTTTAATTCCCGGAGTCCCGGAGGGACGGAGTCCATCGCCCTTGTCAGGGCTAAGGGAATTTAATTTCCTTGCTCACCCAGGGTTTCGTCCTTCGGACTCCACCCTGGGCTGCGGGTACATCGTGGCTCCGCCACTTGGGAACCGCACGCAGCTCGAACGCCAAATCGCGGGCGTGGACCGGGAGATCGATCGGCTGGTCTATCAGCTCTACGGGCTGAATGAAAGCGAGATAAAAATCGTGGAGGGAACGAATTAGCCGCGAAGCGGCGGAGTACCCGCAGCCCAACGTGGAGCGCAGCGGAACGTTGGGTAACGGTGGGACTTTTATCTTTGGAGTCCCGGCGGGACGGAGTACATCGCCCTTGCCAGGGCAACCGGAATTTAATTGCCTCCCCACCCAGGGTTCCACTTCGTTCCACCCTGGGCTGCGCATACATCGTGGCTCCGCCACTTTTGGACGTGCGCGGCACGTCCCTACAATCGGGAACCCGCCCCGGCACACCTTCGGCCGGGATTTGTGGGATGCATTGGGTGTTCTGGATTCATTCCCAAAAGGCGCGGCATATTGTTGACCGTGATTATTGGGATTAATGGGATGTGCCGCACGGTGCGGAACGGAAGGCACCTCGCATTTGCTCCACACGATATGAAGTTGCTACGAACCACAATAATCACAGAAATCGGGCGGATCAGCGTTCGGATGTGCTATATTTGTATAGTGGTTCCCTGTTAATTAATGAAAATGGGAGATAATTATGCACCCAGCTATGGTGATCGATACCGGTAATACGGGATTTATGATTCTCTGCTCGAGCCTCGTGATGCTGATGACGCCGGGGCTGGCTTTCTTCTATGGCGGACTCGTGGGAAGGAAAAACGTGCTCGCCATTATGATCCAGTCCTTCGTGAGCATGGGGTGGACGACGGTGCTCTGGTGGGCGTTCGGCTACTCGCTCTGCTTTTCCGGGACCGGCGGTGTAATAGGGAACCTTGATATGGCCTTCCTGAACGGCGTGAACCTGATGAGTCCCTCGCCAATTAATTCCACCATTCCGGTTTTTGTCTTTATCGCGTACCAAATGATGTTCGCGATCATCACACCGGCGCTCATCACCGGCGCCTTCGCCAACCGCGTTACGTTCAAAGCGTACATGCTCTTTCTTACGGCGTGGCTGATTTTCGTTTATTTCCCATTCGTCCACATGGTGTGGGGCGGAGGAATTCTTGCGCAGTGGGGCGTGCTCGATTTCGCGGGCGGTATCGTCGTCCACAACATCGCTGGCATGGCGGCGCTGGCCTCGGTGCTGTTTGTGGGCCGGCGGCAATTCGTGGACCGCGGCCCGCATTCCATTCCGCTCGTGGCATTGGGAACCGGGCTCCTTTGGTTCGGATGGTATGGCTTCAACGCCGGCAGCGAGTTCCGCGTGGACAGCGTCACGGCCAGCGCATTTATCAATACCGATCTGGCGGCCAGCTTCGGCGCGATCGCCTGGCTTTTCGTGGAATGGTTCTCCAGCCGGAAGCCGAAGTTCCTGGGACTCCTTACCGGCGCAGTTGCCGGGCTTGCCACGATCACTCCGGCCGCGGGATACGTCTCGCCCGGTTCTGCCGTAGCGATCGGCACGGTCGCCGGGCTTGTGTGTTACTGGGCCGTGATGCTGAAGAACAAACTCAAATGGGACGATGCGCTCGATGTGTGGGGCGTCCACGGCGTTGGCGGCGCGCTGGGAATCATTCTTTTAGGCGTCCTGGCGGATGCGAACTATAATCCGGCGGTCCACACGAACGGCTTGCTATTTGGCAACTCGACATTTTTCGTCAAGCAGGTGGTGGCGGTACTGGGATCCTCGGTGTGGGCGTTCGTCTTTACCTACGCGATGCTCTGGCTGATCGATAAGATCACTCCGGTGCGCGTGCCACAGGAACAGCAGATCGCCGGTTTAGACGAGGTGCTGCATGGGGAGATCGCATATCTGGAACAGGTGTGACGAGGGAGGGCGCATTCGGGTGCGCCCGCACGAATCACAGTTCAGCCTTCCGTTTGCGCATTTTGTTCTCTTGGAGGTAATCGTCGTTTATTCCCTTACCCTCGAAGATTTGCGGCATATATTTTTCGATGCGTGCTTCGCGCGTTTTGGAAAGTTTGGGCTGCGCGAAAAAATAGAGATAGGCTCGCTGCCGGCCGGGCGTAAGAGCTTCGAAGGCCCGGTGGAACGCGGGATTTTTATTGAACTTGTTCTCTAATTCTTCCGGCACGGGAAAATCGGAAGTCTTCTTCATCTTCACCTTCAGCCCGGCTTTTTCGACCTCGATGGCCTCATAGAGATACGCCTTGATAACGGGTTCCAGCTTTTCGATATCCCGGACGGTTGTAAACCGGATGTGACGTCCGGCCTGCACATGCTCCGTTTGCCGGATTAGTATCCCTTCGGCATCCTGCAGTAAGACACCTTTGATAAACAGGATTGCGCAATATTCCTTGAAGCCGTGAATGAGCGCGATGTTCCGCCCATCGACCGTGTAGCATGGCTGGCCCCATTTCAGTACTTCCGTGAGGCCACACTCGAGAATGATTTCGCGGAGCTTTTCGAGTTCCTTCCGCCACTGGGTGCCAGTGCTTAAAACTTTATCCACTTTGGGATTCTTTTTGCCGGGCGGCATCCAGTCCTTCGCCTTCGTTGCGCGGGGTCTCGGAATGGTTATAGAACGGCGTGCAGGTGACATAGGTAGGTTCGAGTTTCGAATGAAGTAGGTATTTCTTACGGTTCGGCGATCTCGCTGGGGAATGGTGGAGATGGCACGATGTTACGTTACAATAATTTGTTGGAGATAGCTCCAATCACCTTCGTCCGATTTCTTCTTCCTCCGTGTGCATGTACGACGGACCTACCCGATTTCGATTCGGTTTCACGTGCTGCTGCCTAATCGTCGCAGCACGCTCAATTCGCGCGCAGACGGATGAGATTCAGGTGTACAACGCCTCGATCACTGCCCCCGGCAAGCTGAACCTTACCCTCCATAATAACTACACGCCGAATGGCCTGAACGCGCCGGCGTTCCCGGGTGCAATCGTTTCCAACCATTCGCTCAACGGGGTTCCCGAATGGGCCTACGGCGTTGCGCCGTGGTTCGAGGCGGGACTCTATTTGCCGCTGTATTCGATCCCGGGCGCCGGCCCGGCGGAACTCAACGGCATCAAGCTGCGGACGTTATTCGTGGAACCCCATGCCGCCAGGCAGCGATTTTTCTATGGGATCAATTTCGAGTTCAGCTATAATGCTCCGCACTGGGACGCGCACCGCTACACCTCGGAAATCCGGCCGATTGTGGGTTGGCGCTTTGGCAAGATAGATTTAATCCTGAACCCGATCCTGGATAACTCCTGGCAGGGCTTTGCGTCCTTAGATTTCGCCCCGGAAAGCCGCCTCGATTATAATCTGTCGCGCCTCTGGGCGGTAGCGGTGGAGGAGTACGATGACTTTGGAGAACTCCGTGGCTTTCGTTCCGCGCGGGACCAAAGCCATGAGCTATTCGTCGTCGGTGACTACACGAGCCAACAGCTCAGTGTGGAAGGCGGCGTTGGTTTTGGCCTGACTCCAGGAACCGACCATCTCACGCTGAAGCTGATGCTTTCGCGGGATATCAACTAACGCAGCCCTCCGCCGCTTGAGCAGGGAATTCTGGCTCGAATTCGTATTATTGATATGTTGAGTGGTAAAAAATGTAGTAAAGTGTTGACTTTTGGAATTTTTCTTCGTATATTGGGTTTCCAACAGATGAAAAAGCCTCATACGGTTTACGAATTGCTTATGGACTTAGTATTAGTCTGGATGTACCAATTCCAGAACACGTCGGGGCTTGAAATCGCATGCGCGAGGGGCCACATGTTTTCAAATTCACCTCGAATACTGAACCAGGGGCTTTTCCACTTGCGTTAAAGCATTTTCGTACTACTGTAAGGTACTTGAATCCAGAAGGAGAAAACGAATAGCATGACCGATCATTTAACCCACCGAACCGTTCGGCTGCCTGCTCGCTGGCCGCTCGTGGTGCTTGCCGCGGCGTTGGTCGCGATAGGCTCCGCGCTTGCCGGCTGTGCAAGTGCACCGAAAATGACACGAACGGCCCAAACGACCGTTACGAAGAATGCCGATCCCTTTGCCGTGCTGGACCAGGAAGTCAAGGAAGGCACCATCGACCCTCAGTTAATCAATGAGAGAGTCGATGCCGCCCGCCAGGAATGGCTTCGTGCCCTCGTTGCACAGGAGAAGAACCAGAAGACGGAAGTGGTGAACCATTTCGAGAGCGCCATTGGCATTTTGAATCACCTTATCACCTATCCGGGGGTCGATTCCAACAAGGAGTTCCAGGACGTGTCCCATCACGTGATTGCGGACTACCAGAAGTATGTTGCGAACATCGATTCGCTGCCGCCGAACGCTTCCATTTTTGCGTTCCGCGAAAAGTTCAACGAAGAAATGGCCAAAATGGCGGCGAAGCGGGAACCCTTGCCGCCGGCAAACTTGCTGAACGGCCCAATTCCGCTTACAATGAATACGCAGGTCGAGCAGACGCTCGCGTATTTTACCGATGGCAACGGCCGGCCCTTTATGGAAAAATGGCTGGCCCGCACCGGAAGATACTTCCCCATGATGAAGAAAATTCTGAAAGAGGAGGGCGTTCCGGACGAATTAGCGAGTCTTGCGATGATCGAAAGCGGCCTCAATCCCTCGGCGGTTAGCTGGGCGCGTGCCGTTGGGATGTGGCAGTTTATCGATGCCACCGGTGCCCGCTATGGACTTCGCAATAATTGGTGGTACGATATGCGGCGCGATCCCATTGCGGCCACGCACGCAGCCGCGCAGCACCTTCGCGATTTGCACAACGCGCTCGGCGATTGGTATTTAGCACTCGCGGCCTACAATGCGGGAATCAACCGCGTGCAGCAAGCCATGGCCGAAGCCGGCTCCAGTAACTTCTGGGATGTTGCGCCGTTCCTCCCGAAGGAGACGCAGAATTACGTTCCACTCTACATTGCGGCTACCCTTATCTCGCTCGATCCGAAGCAGTATGGGTTTAACGATATCCTCTACGATGCACCCCTCACATTCGACACCGTCCATGTCCATGAAGCCATTGATTTGAATGCTTTGGCAAAAGCGGCCGGCGTATCCGAACTCGAAGTGAAGGAACTGAATCCGGAACTCTTGCAGCCTTCGACACCGCCAATGGACCTATGCAGCCCCGATGGATTCTGCGTGCGGTTGCCGGCGGGATCTTCCACGGATTTCTACGATCGCCTGGCGGCCATTCCGCAATCGGAACTCCGCCCGTGGCTGGTGCATACTGTGGGCTGGCACGAATCGCTGTACTCCATTGCGCGTATGTACGGCATTTCTGCGGAGGAACTTGCGGCGTATAACGATATGTCCGTTCGCGAGCGTGTTCGCCGGGGCGAGCGGCTTCGGGTTCCGATGTCCGTCATGGCACCCCAGCTTGCGAGTAACGGAGAAAGCTCCTCGCCGCAGGCAACGCCGGTGCGGGAGAGCGTTCCGCAAAGCACGCGGGAGGTTCAGCAGATGGTCCGTTATCGGGTCCGTCGTGGACAAACACTCCTGGGCGTAGCGCGTGCAAACGGGGTCTCGGTGGCGTCGCTCCGAAGCTGGAACCATCTTTCCCGCCGCGCACGCCTGCGCGCGGGTGAGACGCTCACGATTTACGAAACGCGTACCGTTGCCGTTTC
>JAKAIL010000315.1 GCA_021825235.1 Bacteroidota bacterium
GATCGTCGGACGAGCGATCGTCGGACGAGCGATCGTCGGACGAGCGATCGTCGGACGAGCGATCGTCGGACGAGCGATCATCCCTTCCGGATGAACGGGAATGATATGAGGCATTCCTATAGGCGAACGATCGCTCGTTTCTCGAAGCTAACTTCTTGAGGTCCATCCACTGCGCAGCGAATGATCTGCGCAACCATGGTTGCACATCATCCGCAGAATAGCTATTCTACTTTGATTTATTCACGATAATGTAACCAATGCGAATCTTATCACTCGTGGAATAATTCGAGGCGCTGGTGGAAGTTGGAATCATTTTAATGCGAATCACGAAGGACCCGCTTACGGTATTATCCGCGTTGACAATCCACGCGGCGTTCTGCGGGTTTGGAGCGGAGCCATCGTCGGTCATGCCGACAACATTCGCTAAGACAATCGAACCCGTATCGCAATACTGGTTATGGATCGTCACGTATCCCAAATCCTGAATCGCGCCGGCAGTGGGAGCCACCGTCGAAAGATTGCCTGCTGCACCAAGCGTTAGTTCCACAATCCCGCTGGGTCCGGCCTGCGAATAGGCAGTACCACCCGCTGCAGCTTCGACATCCGTTCCTGCACTGGGGATCTCGGTGGTACGGCCCATCGTAAATGCACCGTCGTTGATTTGCAGCGCGACGTTCGTGCTGCCCGCCGTGCCGTCGCCGTTTCCGGTTGCCAGCACCCCAATAGTCCCCGTGTTCGTGCTCGAGGTATTGCTTGCATCACCCCAAACGCCAATTGCCTGGTTCGTGGTCGAACCGGTGGCATTGCCATAGATCGCTCCCGTTTCGTCCGTCGTGCCGTTATAAACGCTGTGCAAGGAATGTTGAGGCGCATTCGTATTAATGCCAAGACGGTAGTTGGTATTATCCCAAACCAGATTCGTGGACCAAGCCATCGTGCTCGAATTTCCGGACGAGGCAAGTAACAAGTTCCCATTGGCACCGGGCGCACCGGAGGGTAACGTGTAATTAATATCGGCCGTCTGGCCTGCAGCGACAAATCCGGAATAGTGGGTGGACGCACCGGGGAAATTCACGCCGCCGTTTTGAGGACCATAGAACCGGAGTTGGCTTGCAGTATTATTCGTGTTGCCGAGCCAGAGATTCACATTCCCAAAGTATGCGGTGTTATTGGTCGAGATCGCTGCGCTATCATTGGAACTTGATCCGGCATGGAACCCGAAGGAGTTATCACCACTCATACGCAAATAACCGCCGCCAACAATGACCGAATTCGATCCACCCACATAATTGCTGACACCGGCCAGCGCGCCGCTATAAATCGCACCCATCGGAATCCGGTTGTCCTGCCCGCCCGCAATAATGGAATTATCACCAGTTACCGTATTATGGGAACCGCCGAGCACAGCCGATCCCGAATGAGAACTTGCTCCGGCCAGGTTAGCAATACCACCACCCACAAAAGCGTTCAAATACGCAATATTCAGTTCGCCGCCGGCAATAGCACCATTCTCGTCATTAACCACATTATGGGAACCGCCACCTACAAAATCATCCCAGTTGGTCACGGTATCGAGATATCCACCGGCAACTACAGAAAGGTTACCGCTCGCACTGTTCTCTTCCCCGGCAAGGACCGAACTTAGTTCACCGGACACGCTGCTTCCATAACTCGATGTGATATTGCTGTAATCGCCCGTTACTGTATCGACTGCCCCGCCAATATTGGAAGCATAACTCGCGGCGATATAATTCGAATCGCCGAAGCCGAGAAATGATGCGGTATCGCTGGAAGCAATGGCATTGGCCGCACCACCACCCAGGAAGCTGGCCGGTGCATTATGCTGTGGTTGGATCCGTAGCGAGTTCAGGTTATTGGTCCGGATGGTGAACAACGTGTTATCCGTCGTGCCGAGGAAATTCGTTCCGCCCGTTGTGCCACTGTTACCCGTAAGGCTCCAGCCGTTACCACTGCCTGCCGTGGCCCAGCCCAGCGTAACAATATAGGGCCCGGAGCCCGAAACGGCGGTGGCGCTGAGCACTTGATTCGCGGTTGGCTGCGACGTGGGAAGTGTGTAGGTAATGGTTGCCGATTGGGAACCGGCAAGGAATGCAGAATACGGACGAGTCGCATAAGCGGTGCTCGCGCTCGGCGCATAAAACCGAAGCGCTCGCGCACTGTTATCCGTATTGCCAAGCCAAAGGTCCATGTTACCCAAATAGGCAAGATTCGAAAAACCACTTAAATCCGTGATGGCGGGAGTGCTCGCAACAGACGACATGCTGACACCAAAACTTTCGACTCCTATTTTCAGCGAATCGCCGCCAGGGATTACCGAGAAGATACCATTGACGCTATTCGATGCTCCGCCTCCAATTGCACTATATTTTCCTGCAGCGATAACGTTACTATTGCCGCCGCCAATTACCGAGTAATCGCTCACGGAATTAACCGCGTTATACCCACCACCGGAAATTACTGAAGCCAAACCGGAATTGATGCGGTTGTTTTGCCCGCCCGCCACAGTTCCATAATCACTTGCAATTTGATTCTCGTCGCCACTGTACCCACCCCCGGAGATCGTTGCCCCATTCACTCCGCTTGCAACGGAATTGTATTGGAAGCCCGCAATAATATTCGGACTGGCATTCTCCGGTTCGAACCGGAGGACGCGCTTCGAACCGCGATAGCTGCCATCGGAATTATAGATATGGATTTCAAAGGGTTGGTTATCTGTGGTCCCGATAAAATTCGTTCCGACTACCGTTCCGGTGTTGCCCATGAGGTTCCAGGCGGTAGTGCCGCCAGGTGGCTCCCATCCCATGGTTACATTGTACGGTCCGGCGCCGGTAACATTCGTAGCCGTAAGCACTTCATTGGGGAGCGGCTGGACCGATGGCAGCGTGTAGTTGATAGTGGTTGCAGCCTGTGCGCCAGCAGCAAATGTGGTATAGCCCGTGCCATTGCCCTGTAGTTCCAGCGTATCATTCACATTCGGTCCCGTACGAGAAAGGAGCATGTTGCCGTTCTCCACGTTTAGCATTTCGAGCGGATTGGTTGTTCCAATACCGAGAAAGCCGGTATTGGTCAACCGCATGCGTTCAGTGACCTGAGTACCGCCATTATTGTTCGTTCCGAAGACAAGCGAACCGCGTTCTGCACCCGGCGTAAGGCTCCCCGGCAACATATCGATCGTTGCGCCGGCCCACGGCATTCCGGAAGTATTTGC
>JAKAIL010000316.1 GCA_021825235.1 Bacteroidota bacterium
CGAAGAGCGATGCCGACCGTGATGAAGAAGATGAAGCCGTTGGCTACGCCGCCGCTCACTTCCTGAGCAATGGAAAAGCCGCTATTCCCACGATGCTCCAGCCACCCGGATTCCTTCCTGATGTGGAACCTCGGCCCGAGCCTGCCAATCCACTCGAAAATCCCGAAGCGCCCCCACTTTCGATCCATGACGCGGTACCGATCGCGCTTGGAACGACTATGAAGTAACGAGGAACCGCACTGGAGCACAAACATGAAACGGGAGGAGCACAGCAACGCAAGCGCAGCACGGCATACCCGGCACGCCGGGCGGCCAAAGCCCGAAACGGGCCGCCGTGGTAGTTCACGGGCGCTGCCAGCAGGTTCGCCCGCAAAGCGTGAAACTATGGAATGCCTGACGGCGCTGCCACCCCGGATCGATGTGGCAGCGCTGGCGGAGCTGTATAATTCACCGCCCGTTTCGAGCGTGGCACACGAATATTTGCTCGAACAAGCCCGCCGGGCAATGATGAAGTACGAATTGGCACAAGCCGATCTCGAGATCGCCGCCGATTCGCTCGCGCGGGCTATGCACTTCCTCATCGAGCAGCATGGGCTGGAGGAACTTCCGCCGGAACAAATGGCGGAATTGGAGCGCGATGTCCTGGAGTGGTATGGGCTGGTGCAACCATCGACCCCGGTCACCCAAGAGGGCAGGAAGCACTCGTTACCATCCCGCGGGCCGGTAGTACCTCATGCCCACGCACCGGTAGTGCATCATGGAAGTGCACACGCGAGCATCAAACACGCACGGTCCTCCCCTTCCATTCACAAAACGCCAAACGCACATGGAACAGCAATTACCCATTGATATTCGAGATCTGCTTAGCGCGATCGAACAGGAATCCCGCACGGCGGGACCAAAAGTTACCATTTATTTTTCCGTGCCACACTCCTCGGATTATGCGATCCTGGGCCGAGCGGAACTAAAGGCCGATGTTCAGAGTGCCGCAGAACGGTTGAAAGCGCTGCATACGCCGGAAGCGCTGCGCGCGGATATTCTCGCGAAGCTTCAATCCCTGCTCCATACCGATGCTTTGTGGGAGCACCGGAGCGAGAGCTATGCGATCTTTGCCAGCGCATCGTTCCTGCGCTATTACGCGCTGCCCATTCCAGTCCAGGACAATCTCTGGGTAAACAACGATTTTCAGATCACGCCGCTCATTCCGCTATTGTCCCTGCCGGAGCATTTTTATTTGTTAGAAGTGTCGCTCGGATTTCCGCGCATGGTGCGCGTCCACCCGCAGTTTTCCGTTCCGATCCCACTTCGGGAAGTGTGGGAACGCGAAGCGGTCATCGAGAGTGCAGAGCCGATCCACGGTCGTTCGTTTCACACCGCGTCCGGGCCGGGCGGCGAGCACCACGGCGGAATGATTCCGCATGGCGCTTCGCTGGATTCCCGCTATCGTGAGCGGCATCATCAACTGACATTGCTTGCACATGTCGTTGACAAACTCCTCACACGCGCAACGGAGCCACTGGTGCTCACCGGAGCCAGCGAAGTGGTCGAGCAATTACGCCCGTATCTCCACTACAAGCATGTTCTCGTCAGTGCTGAACGAATTCCACTCCCGTCCGGCAACCCGATTGATGTCAATACGCATTCCTGGCAGGCTTGTACGGACCTGTACCGTACCCGAAACGAAAGTGCCGGCGGAATAACCGAGGAACTGGATGCTTTGCGCGCGGCCGGCCGCGTAACCGAAGACTTAAACGAAATTCTATCGTTCTCCGCCACGGGTAAGGTCAAGACGCTCATTGTCAATGACAATGCTCTTGCATCGCAGAGCTTCGATGGCTCAAACTTTGATATGCTCAATGCTGCGCTCATCCTGACGCTTCGGCATCACGGAACGGCGCGGGAATCCAACACGCTCCACTCACCGACCGGCGTCGCGGCGCTTTTGCGTCCCGGCGTCCGGATATAACTCTATTGCCAAATATGAAAGCCAGCCAACAACAGAATCAACATTCCTATACTCTTCCCTTTACTGCAATTACCATGAAGGACGTCGCCCTGGTCGGCGGCAAGAATGGTTCATTGGGCGAAATGACGCAAAGTCTTGTTCCCTTGGGCATTCGCATTCCGGAAGGATTCGCAATTACTACGCACGCCTACCGCGATTTTCTCGCACTGAACAATCTTACGCCTACAATATCGGAAACCCTGGCGCAACTGGACCGTCATTCCTTCTTCAATTTGCACGAAGTTGGTGAGAAAATCCGCACACAGATTTTGCAAGCAGTGTTACCAAATGAGGTTGAGCGAGCCATTGTGGAAGCTTATCAGGCGCTCTCCAAAAACGCGACGCCGGCCAGCGTGGCCATTCGAAGCAGTGCGACGACCGAAGATCTTGCCGGTGCCAGTTTCGCCGGGCAGCTCGAATCCTATCTCAACATTACCGGCACCGATGCCATCCTCGAAGCGGTCCGCAAATGCTTTGCATCGCTTTATACAGACCGCGTTATCAAATATCGGGAAGATCGTGGTGTTGCAGAGGAAGAGGTAGCGGTTTCGGTCGGTATTCAGCGCATGGTCCGCTCGGACAAAGGTTCGTCCGGTGTTGCCTTCACGCTCGATCCGGATTCCGGGTTCCAGAATGTAATGCTCATTACCGGTGCCTGGGGTTTAGGCGAGAATGTGGTGCAAGGCGCCGTCGAGCCGGATGAATTCGTTCTCTTCAAGCCGGCGCTAAAGAATGGCGCGCGGTCGATCATTTCGCATAAGCTCGGCGCCAAAGAGAAGAGGATGGTCTATGGCAATGGTAAAGAGGGGAACGCGCCGCGCACGCAGAACCTCGACACACCGGAGGACTTGCGAGCGAAGTTCGTGCTGAACGATCTGCAATTGGAAGAATTAGGCGATTGGCTGCTGGCCATTGAAGAGCACTACAAAGCGCCGATGGACATCGAATGGGCGCTCGATGGAACTACGAATGAGTTATATATCGTGCAGGCGCGCCCGGAAACGGTGCGTTCGCGTGAGAACCATGTCATCGTGAGCGAATACGAGCTTGCCGAGGAGGGCATAGTGCTTTCCAAGGGCATGGGTTTGGGAAACAAGATCGTGACCGGCCGCGCGAGAATTCTGGCTTCGCCGCGGGAAGAGAGTAAATTGCAGAAAGGCGAAATTATCGTTACCGATATTACGAGTCCGGATTGGGATCCTGTCCTCAAGCGGGCGAGTGCTA
>JAKAIL010000081.1 GCA_021825235.1 Bacteroidota bacterium
GATGGCGATGCGATTAAATTCCCACAGCCCTGAAAGGGCGCAGTACTCCGTCCTTACAGGACTCCAATAATTAACTTCCCACACGAACCCAACATTCCGTTTCACTCCATGTTGGGCTGCGCGTACTGCGTCGCTCCGCGGCTACGGGAACCCGCGCTGCCAGCGCCCCCGAAGCGCCGCCCGCAAGCAACCGCGCCGCCCCGCAGCGCTGGGCATTATTTGTCGAACCGAAGCGTTCCGCACGGTGGTAATCATCACCTCGCCATGGCGCATTTTGTTCGGCGAATCGCGTTCCTTATCACTGCCGCGGGCGCGCTCGCGGTGGGAATTATTCCTGCGTCCAACGCCCAAACCGCCATTAGCAGCCTCTCCATCCGCCTGGCGCCCGGCCCTACGCAGGTGGACACCTTTGCCTTCCAAAGCTACGGGGGCTGGACGACCGCCAATGCCTTCATCACGGCCAAGAGCGACTCCAGCCACAACCTCTACGTGTCCAAGGCGACGTTCGAGCAGACCGGCATCCGGTTCTTTGACCAGAAGTCGGACGATTCGCTTAATTTCAGCGCGCCCTACTGGATGTACGGCGGCACCTCGTTCTTCAACCTGACCACTGAAGCAGGCACCCAGTTCTTTGCCATCCGCAGCCTTAGCAACAGCCAGATGGTCTTCGAATCCGTGGACTCGAACGCCAAGGCCTGGAAGTTTGTCGTTCAGAATGGCCAGCCGATTACCCAAGTATATGACAATGACAGCTTGGGCAAGGCCGGGGTGGCCAATGACAGCTCGTTCAGGAATTACACCATGAGCTGGAAGATTACTTCGACCAACGACACCGCCTGGAGCGTGCACTCGCAAGACCTCATTACGTATGTCACCCGCAACGTTGATTCGACGGCGGCCATTGCGCCGGGCCAGACGTTTGCGATTGCGCCCGGGATTGTTGGAAGGAATGCCGGGCCGGATGATGACGTTAACGGGAAAATCATCAGCCAGGGACCGCAGCATATCTGGATTGGCAAGGATACGACGATTGGACCAGCTTTGAGAGGTACATTCAATTTTACAAACCATGCTCCAACCGACCAAACAATTCAAAGCGGTAGCGTGGACCTACAAAACTATTCACCCGTACTCGGAGTTAAAGAATTTGTATTTCCGTTCGAAATGAATGTGAATAAAATTCGGATTTATTATCTTAGCTCAGACGATAATGCGCTTTTACCCGGAACCCCTGGTATTGATTCAACGTTTCATGTTGCGTTGGCATCGTATTCGATAGGTAATGATAATGGCACGGTTGGGACTAGTTTTGGCTGGAATGATTTAACCGGGATACGGGGGCAACCATTTTACGATTTTATTTCCAGTAAAAATGGTACGCTAAGTGACACAACTATTCTCTTAGAGTTCACATCTAACGGTTCTAAGTACATAGTTGCGGATAGTTCAATGGAAGTTGCATCTCACCACACTGGAATTGGATACTACTTCAACCAGTTCACCGACATCAACGGCTTCACTTATTCCATTTCCAACGACCGGGACACCATTTTCGTTTCCGAAGGCCCGCACACCCTGATGCGGGCAGCAAGCGTCGCTTATAACACCCAATCTCCCTGGGAACCCGCGCCTCCCGCTCCGAAGGCTGTAACCATACTCGAACCGACAGAGGGGCAAGTTTTTCAGGATATAAATAGCCTTGCTGTTCTCTTCACATCGACAGGAGCGGTTTATCGCGTTGCGATAACCGGCCCGGCCACGGCGGACACACTGATGCTCAAGGATACCAGCCGTTCCATCTCAGTTCCATCGGTCAATTTTTCGGGCACGCCGGGCGCTTACACGCTTACGGTAACGCCGTACAATCTGGAAGGCGCGGCCGGCCCTTCGGCTGAGGTGCATTTTGCGATCGCGCCGGAGCAGGGCGTGGCCGAAGAAACCCAGCGGGAAGGATTCTCGATCTTTCCAAATCCTGCCGGCGGAACATCCACCATCCAGTTTTCGTTAGCATCTCCGGAGTTTTGTTCCCTCGCCATTTTCGATGCCGTAGGACGCGAAGTTTCGCGGCCCGTTTCGGGCGTGATGGAATCCGCCGGAACGCACGATGTCCCGTTCGATACGCGGAAGCTTTCTGCCGGCATTTACACTGTGCGCCTCACGGCAGGCGGCAGCGCAAAGGTGGCGAAGTTGGTGGTGAGATAAAGACTGCTGCTCCCACGAAGCTTGCAGAGGAGCAAATCATTGCCCAATATAGGTTTGGGATTTAGCACCGATTAGCTCACCGGCTCTGATCCTGACCTCGATTCCCTTGAGGTCATCCACTGAAATCTCTCCGAGCTTTTCAATTGAATTTTTCTGATCCTCACAGAACTTAAATTCCCACACGCGAGCTCGTGTATCCTCGCTGACGAGCTTTACCCAAAAGAAGTATTTTTTGTTTCTAAGTCTGACTCGTGCCTTGCAGCTTTCAAAGCCGACTCCGTCCAGTGGCCCATACCCCTCAAACGACGCAACCGCAATTGTATCTACCTGCGACTGCTGAGCACGGGAATTATACGCGCTCCTCGCGAACTGCTTGTCCTGGAATCTAAAAAGTGAGAGATTGCGAACATCACTTGAGTAGATATCGGAAGTGGCGACGTACTTGCCGTCAACCCTTTCCGACCAGCATACCGATTCCTCGACGCACGGAACTACGTTCCCTTCGCCAATCCAACATCGTAAATCGGTAAGGACGTCGTTCAAGTCATAGGAGATCGTTATCAGTGCCTTCACATTATGGATTGCGTAGTCAGAGTTATTCCTCACCTGAAGCTGCAGGCCCCCACCTTCTGTGGGATTAGCGGAGACCTCTAATTTGCTCGTGCATTCGTCAACCTGAGTTTTTCGTCCATTAATCTGCTGTGCCAGCATCTCCGCCTGGATTCGGTTCGCCTTCCGTTGTGCCTCGAAGGTTAGAAAAACCACCAGCACGCCAAAAAAACCGATTAGCGGCGCTGTGATTCCGCCAATGGTCTCACCTATAGCACCCATGCCGGAGAGATCCCACACTTTCCAAATTGCGGGTCTTGTCAGGATAAAGACAGATAGAAAGATGGCCACAATCCCAATAAGGAATGTGGTGAGCAAATGCTTAACTATAAACCTGCTTAACTATAAACCTCCCCACCGATCTGCTTGAGAATCTATTCTTTGCCATCTAAAACATCCTATCCTGCTCCCCGCTCATATCTTCCACCATCGCCTTCTTAAATGTTCCCTGGCCGAGGGTCTGAACTGGGATGGGTGGGATGAATGGAATGTTTGGGATGGTTCCGTGCCATTCCAAACATTCGTTCCAATCACCGTATTTCGATTCGGGAGAGTGCATCGTTAACTAATCCCAAACATCCCACTTCTCACAAAAATCCCAGTTCAGACAGCAATACCGAGAATGTCTGAACTGGGATGAGTGGGATGCATGGCATTTTTGGGATGGGGTCGTGCCGTTCCAAACATTCGTTCCAACTTCCGTACCTCGATTCAGGCGAGTGCACTGTTAAAGAATCCCAAACATCCCACCGCTCACATAAATCCCAGTTCAGACAGCAATGCCGAGATTGTCTGAACTGGGATGGGTGGGATGCATGGAATGTTTGGGATGGTTTCGTGCCATTCCATGTATTGAGTTGGTTCCATGCAATTTCGTTCAGCCATTCGTTTTGAATTTACGATTGGTCAGGCGGTGGAATTGAAGCTTCGTGGTACCGAAATTGATTAACAGCCCGGTTTTGAGTTCGTATGCTTCCAAATAATTCATGGCCTGCGCGAGATGAACGTCTTCGAGTTCGGTCAGTGCCTTAAGTTCCACCGAGATACCGTTCACGAGAAAATCGACACGGCGCCCGCCAATGAACTGGCCTTTGTAACGAATCGGCATTTCGAATTCACGTTGAAACTCCATGCCCGCATCCGAAAGCTCGATTTCCAACGCCCGCTGATAAATAACTTCCTGGAACCCACAGCCAAGCGCGGTATGAACACGCATAGCGCAGCCAATGATATCGTAGGTTAGCTTCTCGTCGTCGAAATGCTTCTCCATATCCTCATCCCAAACATTCTTCCTATCTCATAAATCCCAGTTCAGATAGCCCCGCCCAGGAATCCGAGCGCGGCCGCTTCTTCGCGCATCGGTCGCCCATCATGGCTGATTCCTGGTTCGGCGAGCGTGACGAAGAGACCGATGGCCGCTTTTTCGCGGTTGGCGCATGATCGGTTATCCGCGTGCGCGAAATCGCGTATCATCGTGACCGATACGTTCTCGCCGCCTTTAATCAAGCAGTTCTTGTGGGAACGTAAGACTTGGTTCACTGTCCTTCTCCCTCACGGCTGATTTCCCCAGAGTTTTTGTCTTTGGCTTTTTATTCGTGTGAACTTTTACTAAATCCTGCCGAGGATATTCAATGTGAAGTTCGTCCCTGACAATTTCTGGAATGATAATTCGACGAACACCAATTCGTTCCTCGACCATGCAAGTATATTCCTCACTGTGATCGGAAAGTAATGCTTTTCGACCCAACGCGAGGGAGGCCGCAGCAGAGGTGCCGGAGCCGCACATGGGATCAATAATGAGGTCATTGGATTTAGTAGTCATCATGAACATCCTCTCGTAAACTTTTTCCGGCTTCTGAGACGGATGCCCGGTTTGTTGCGAACGACCGACAAAGCCAACAAGCAGCGGCTCTTCGATCACACTTGTCGGTCCAGGCATATAGCGAAGCTTGCCTCGTTCCTGGAGAGAAAGTTGAGCATCGTTGAGAAAATGCTGTGGATATAACGGTGCATCCTTTCGAGAGAGGTGCAAGCACGCCATTTGACTGGATCGCCAGCCTCGAATAACGGAAGGATTATTTTTGTAATACCATGTAAGCCACGCGACGAGAGAAAGTTCCGCTGGTAAAATCGCCAAAAAGTTGGCGACGATTTCGGGAAACCCCCATAAGAAGACGTGCTTGCTGACCCCACTCAACTGCTCAAGAATAGAAGTAATGTATTCGAAATAATCTTCTCGTTCTCCTCCTACCCCTTTATTGTACCAAGGGTCGAGCATCGCAACTTCCGAGGGAATCGAAAGCGCCTTCATGAGTCGAAGGGAGTCTTGGACATCGATTGGTTCGAGGAGCGCCACACCCCTCTGATCGAGCTCAGACTGAATTGATTTTTTTAATGCCGCGAATGCTCCGATTTGTTTTTTTTCGTTTTTCATTTACGTCTCCCGATGGAACCGTCCTCTTTTTGAATGTAACCGAAATGATCCAACAAAAATTGAAAAATTGCAAGCTTATCTTTTCGGGATGCCGCTTGAACGATTGCATAAACGTTCAATTTACCCGAAGAGCTATCCCAATAGTTTTTCTTCATGACCTGATGGCGTCCGCACAGTGCGAGCCACTTTGTGGGATCGCGGGGATCGGAATTCGGATCGATTGAATGTGGTAGCTTATGATCCGGTGTAAGTTTTACACGTCCACCGCCTACGGGATCGATTTCTCCTTCATGCAGCCCGCAAACTTCTCCAGCTTCCGACCACTCACACGTATAATTCGAACGTTCTAATACTGCTCTCCATGCCTCCGTTGTTGGCTTTGTGCGTTTCGAAGCTCCGGCACGCTTCTGCTTATTAGGCATCAAGTATTCCTGAACCTTAAGGTCGCCTCGATTTCTCCAGCTAAGAATTGTATAACCGTCGTCGGTTCTCAATTCCGATAATCGCTGATGCCAATTCTCAGGTTGACGTCCCGAAACAGGGTCTGTCGCAACTTGGATTATCTGCTCACGGGTAACCGTCTTTCCGATATTATCGAAGAAAAGCGCCTTAATCCGCTCCTTCACAGTCTTTTGATTGTAGGGTCCTTTAAGTTTTCCGTATTTCATTTCTTAATCGCAATGGAGATAGAGGGAGCCGGTCGGCTTGAGGACGCGGTGGAGTTCGAGCAGGCGGTTGGCCATCATGGTGAGATAGGCCATGATGTCGTTCTTGCCGAGGAAATCCTGCAAGGCGACGATCATTTTGCTTACATCGGTATTCGGCTGGTGTAATAGTTCCGTGTATTCGCGCTCGGCCTGCTGGCCCCAATGCCAGGAATCCTCGAAGGCGGTAATCTGCGCGTCAGACTCGTGTCCCTTCGGAGTTTTGAAGAGGACGGAATAATCGCGCTTGGAATTAAAAGCATGAGCGATCATGCGGGCGGATCGAGATAAATGAGATCGACTGATTCCGCCGCAATGTGCTCGCGGAGAATATCGAGGTTATCGCCGAAGTAGAGTTTGTTCAAAAAGTCAGAACCTGGATTTGGGGAGATTATAGAGATTAATGAGATTGAACATTTTAGGCACCTATGGTTTGTTCCCGGAAAAGGGAGGCTGGAAGCACTGTCCCACGAGAGGATTTCCTGGCTCGGGATGCATCGACTTCGTTCGCTTCGGCTTCGCTTCAGCGAACTCCGCTCAGCATGGGCAGCTCGTACTATTGCTTATATTGTAGGGAATATTATAAGCACCTATTTCTCTGGGCAAGGATAAGGGATGAAGGCTGAAGGATGAAAGGGTGCCGGGAAAGATCAACATACACACTTAAATATTAGGAACGACCATGTACTACTCCACACGGAACCGGAGAGGGCTGCTCGCGCCGTTGATTAAGTCAGTCGCTGGGGCTTCACCGTTTTGCGACCTTGATGCGCTTCGCAGCTTTCGCTTGGGAACCGCGTGCCTTCGATCGCTCGTATTTCTCACGGTTGGCTTTTATGATTGCGCTTAAACGCTTGTGCTCCTCTTCGGTCAATGGAGTACTTTGAATATAGACATCAATATCGTCGAGCCGAGCGAAATCAGGGGTCTTGGATCGTGCCATTATCGAAATCTTTGAAATATTGTTGTGCCAATTTGAGCGCTTCCGGCGTGTTTATCAACATTCGAATGCCCCATAATAGTTGTGCTCCAAGGGTCTTTTCATAGTGTTGGATCAGCGCGGTTTTGGACTCGAAAACGACGGCGCCACCATATCCTTTTTCGAACGACATCTTGCACGCAAACGCAAAGAGATTTCCGGGCACCCTTCGAAAAGTTTTTGCCGGCCTTTGTTGAATTCCGCATTCTCGATCAAGTGAACGAAGATGTGATCACCCAAATCTTCGAGGCTGATAAGTCCTTGAATGATCGTTGGGTTCAGGATGGTTGTGAGCGTATAGACTTCGCGATTTTTCTGGTGAAGTTCCAGCTCCCAATCGAATTGCCAGGCGCCATCTTTAAGCAGCTTGGAATCCGCAGGCCAGAGCCGCTGGATTATCGTGTCGAACTTATCGCCAGAAATCCGGAGCTGGATCGATCTGGTCAGCTTATCGATCCTCACGTTCATCCTGCGTGTCTGTTTCTTTTTCATATCGCGAAGTTACGAAAATTTCCTCCCCCATTCCTAATTTCGGCATGCGCACCAATAAGCGGGTTCATATTTCTTTTATGTTCCTGAAACATTTTTGATATTGTCCTGTTATATTTAAGTGACTATTATAGGCACCTATTTCTTGGGGAATGATGAAAGGGTGCTTCGTTTCTAATTGCTATCACTCAAATAAGGACGACCATGTACTACTCCACCCGCAACCGCCGGCAACTCACTCTCGAAAGCCTCTTCCAGATGCCGAGCGAGCCGGAATCCAAGCCATTTTATACGTTCGAAGATGGCGATGACAAGATCGAGGTGCTGAACGATACGTTCACGCTCGTGCTTTCGCGGGACATTCGGAAGAATGCGCGGATTGCGGCGCAAATGTCCTTTGCCATCGCGCGCGAAAATCCGGACCTGGACGTGTGGTACGTCAACACCTATGCGGGCGTCGCGCTTTTGAAGGAAGCGTTCGCGAAGGAACTCGAGAAATCGGGGATGGCGCTGCCGGAACCAGCCCCCGAGCCGGTGGAGGAACGAATCGTTGAACCGGAACCGATCGCGGAGCCAGAAATCGTCTCCAGGCCGAAGCTGCCTTCGATCAATGTGAACCGGCTTTATTCAACGCCCAGTCTATGGCGGCATACGGAGGATGGCAACTTCGAAATCCGGGAAGAGTTGCTCTCGGAGGATGAGCGCGAGTGGTGGCATCGGCGTAAGGAGAAATCCGATTGGGTAAGTCCGGCGGATCGCCATGCGAAGGAAGAAGAGGAGAGCAAAGAAACCGAAGAAGAGAATCAACCGAGCATGCTGCTCCCTAATTTTTTCATCCACGATGTCCCGCTGGGAACGTGGAATACGGCGGTGCTGGCGGAGGATATCGAGAATCGCGGTCGGCAAAGGAAAGATTCTGCCACCGATTTGACCACCCCCCAGCCCCCTCCTATTCCGCTTCGCTCCATAGGAGGGGGAGTTGGTTCGGTGGTGGTGATGAACTCGTTCGAATTCGCTTCGATGAACCGGGGTCAGCGCGAACGGTGCGTCATGCAGCTTGCCGAACTTCGCGATAAGCTCGGCCTCACGTTTGTCATTTTCTCACACGAGATGAAGCGCGATCTTTCAGCCAGAATTCCGGGACGGGGTCCGCTGGGAGTGGTGGCTGCCAAGGCTGGCTCGGTCCAGCGCCTGAACGACCTGTTCGAGCATCTTATTCGTTCCCGAACATCTGAGCGGGAGCGTGAAAATGGTTCAAATCAATCTGGGAGCGGCATTATTCATGAAGCACAAATGCGCTCGCATGGAATTCGCGATTCTGGAAAACGAGGCCGTACCGATGCTGAGGAAGAATGCGAATACCCGGAAGGAGACGTTCTCTATGAGTACTCCCGCGATCCGTGGTCCACGAAAGAAGCCTGTACGGGCGACGAGTTGTTTGAGCTCACTAAACGACGGCAACTCAAGTTCTTTTATAATAACCATCGATACCAGTTCTTCACCCGCGCATCGGCCCCGAAGGAATCCGAAGTCAGTATGGGAACCTACAATAATATAATGGATTAAGCAGGAAACCCAATGAAAAGACGTGCTTTAATGTATCAAATGGACTCCCGCTTTCGCGGGAAAGACAGTTTCCACTTGGCGCGAAGCGCTACGCACCCTATAGTATCTGTCATTCCCGCGAATGCGGGAATCCAGCGAAACATTACAGCACGACCTCACGTTAGCGGCGCGCCGGGCAAAAAAGACTTGAAAAATAAGGAAATATATTAAGGAATCGTAATGTCGGAGCAGCAAAGCATACACACAAGAGAGGATATCAGGAATATAGCCATCATCGCCCATGTCGATCATGGCAAAACGACGCTTGTCGATCAGATGCTGCGGCAGTCCGGTACGTTCCGTTCGAACGAGCACCTGACCGACCGAGTCATGGATTCGAACGACCTGGAACGCGAGAAGGGCATCACGATCATGGCGAAGAACACCTCGGTCCACTGGGGTGGGAAGAAAATCAATATTGTCGATACGCCCGGCCACGCGGATTTCGGCGGCGAAGTGGAGCGCATCCTTAAGATGGTGGATGGCGTGCTCCTCCTTGTTGACGCTGCCGAGGGCTGCCTTCCCCAGACGAAATTTGTTCTTAAGAAAAGCCTGGAGCTGAATCTCAAGCCAATTGTGGTCATCAATAAGATCGACCGGAAGGATGCAAGGCCTAAGGAAGTATTGGATGAGGTGTTCGAGCTATTTATGTCACTGGGCGCAACTTACGAGCAGTTGGAATTCCCGATAGTCTATGCTATCGGCAAGGCAGGTCTGGCGTGGCTGACGCTTCCGCCCTCCTCTGACCATTGGGGCGAGGGAGATTTATCTCCGCTCTTCCGGATGATAATCGACTGCGTTCCCCCGCCGCCGGGCGAAACCGAAGGAGCGTTCCAGATGCTCGTGGCCAATGTCGATTGGTCGGACTATCTCGGCCGGCTTGCTGTGGGCCGCATTTTCCGGGGCAAGGTGCATGAGGGAGAGTGGATTACCCGCATCCGGCACGATGGCTCCATCGAAAAGGCAAAGATTGCCAAGCTCTATACCTTCGAGGGGCTGAAACGCGTGGAGACGGAAGAAGCTGCGGCGGGTGAAATCGTGCAGCTTGCAGGACTGGAAGATGTCCATATCGGCGAGACGATCACCGATCCGGAACACGCAGTCGCGCTGCCCATCATCAATGTGGACGAGCCGACGATTTCGATGAACTTCGTGGTAAACGACTCCCCTCTTGCCGGCCGCGAAGGGAAATTCGTTACCAGCCGGCACCTGCGGGAACGGCTAATGCGGGAACTCCGAAAGAATATTTCCATCCGCGTGGAAGATGTTTCGCCGGATACGTTCAAAGTGGCGGCCCGTGGAGAATTGCAGCTTGCCATCCTTATCGAAACGATGCGGCGCGAAGGCTACGAGTTCGCTGTTTCGAAGCCGGAAGTAATCCTCCAGGAAATGGATGGCGACACGATGGAACCGATCGAGCAGGTCGTTATCGATGTGCCGGAAGAATATGTTGGCTCAGTGATTGAAGCGCTGGGAACCCGAAAAGGTCAGATGGTGAATATGTCCACGCTGAATGGGCAGGCACATATCGAGTACCACGTTCCCAGCCGCGGGATGATTGGGTTCCGAGGGGAATTCCTCACGATGACGCGCGGTAATGGATTGCTTAATCAGCTATTCTACGATTACGAGTCGTACAAAGGGCCTATTGCCGGCCGTACCCGTGGCGCATTGGTTTCACTGGACGATGGCGACGCCACCCCGTATGCCATGGAAGGCTTACAGGAACGTTCGGTGTTCTTTGTCGAGCCGGGGACCAGGGTTTACACGGGAATGATCGTTGGCGAGAACTCTCGCGAGGACGATATGATCGTGAATGTCACGAAGAAGAAGCACCTGACGAACATGCGGGCCTCCGGATCGGATGGCGCGATACAGCTCGATACGCCGCGGCTTATGTCCTTGGAACAGCAGATCGAATGGCTCGCGGAGGACGAATTTTTAGAAGTGACACCGCACTCCACCCGATTCCGAAAGAAGATTCTGGATGCTACCGAGCGATTCCGGACGAGGAAGCGATCGGAACAAATGGCGGGAGCATAATTTGTTCAATAAAAAATCCCCGAAGCGTTCGCTCCGGGGATCCTTAATTCTGAGATCAGGAGAAACTATACGGCCACGCCGCCATTGGATTTAACGGTGTATAAACCCGGTACACCGGCGGCCACATCCATGCGTTGTGGGACATTCTCTTTGAGAGCCGGTTCTGGTTTATTGGCGCGGTACGTTTGCGTCTCTTCCTCCAATGGGAAGAAATCGCTATAGCCTGAAAGAGTATTCGTAAACTCCGAAAGGCTTCCAACTCCCGGAATCAACCCGAACTCTCGTTTTTCGGAAAGTTCATCATAAAGATAGCGGGCGGAAAGGGTTTCCCAGCGATGGTCCTTAAAGACACCCAAAACGGCTTTGACAAATGGGTGCTCTGCGCGGTTCATCGCAAGATTATTGGAAGAGACCACACGGGTTCCATCCCCTTTACCCAGGGCTTCTTTTAGTTTGGCGCGTGGCGAGCGATCTCGCAAATTCCAGGTCTTCGTTGCACGATCATATTCGATAAAATCCTGTTCGACGTTCCGGAGCGTGATTGCGAACGACTTGTACGGCATTTCAGTCTCGATGGCCTCCATCAGGCCTTCCCGCACGAGGTACTCATACAATTCTGCGGATTTTACCGGTCGCCGTGCGTGCTCGGTATAATCTGCCATGGCCAGGATGGCATCTTCGGAAATTTCGGGTTTGCGAATCGGTCCAATTTGGCGCTTCTGGCGGTGCACCGGGCGCTCCGCAACGGATGGCGCAATGGAACTTCCACCGCGATCGATACCGGCGTCTGTAATCCGCGGCAGTTGCAGCCAACGCGGATCGCCTGTGGAACCATCGCCCACGAGCGTTTGGATTGCTTCGGCAATGCGTTCGGCCCGCGATTCCAGGGCGGGTTTGCGTATTTCAATAACTCGCAATTCCTCTTTTATAGCGCCCAACTCGGTCCGCAATCCATCAATTACGTCGGTGAGCCCATCTTTTGTTCGAATATTCATTGGTAGGTCCTTAACAGTTTTGAAAATTGTAACGTATCTGGAGTGAGTGAAAAAGCACACGTTCGACTTTGGATTTAATTCCCGCCGAAGTGGATCCTTGAAAAAATGTTTGAAAAACTTTGACCACCCGAGTTAACTATAATTATCATCAAATGAGTCTATAGAGAACGATGAAAGGCTATTCCTGAAAGATGGAAGCATAAACGAATAGAAGATGATCCTATCGACATCGGCCATTTTTTTAGAATCGTTCAGAATACAATGGCAAGCCCTGGGGCAATATGTATGCTTAACAATATTACTTGCGTTTTATTCTTCCGCCATGCTCAATTACGATTGATGCAGCACGAAGAGATGGTGCATTCAGGCTATGGTGGATACACCTTCCTGACAACCTTTACGCTGTAATTGTTCCCCCTCCGGATTATTTTTAATCTATATATTTTTCAATGGCGTGCTACCCCACCATCGACATTAATGGTCTGACCGGTAATAATGCCCGATGCGGGGGATGCCAAAAATTAGACAATACGTGCAATATCTTCCGGCGTTTCTGCTCGTTCGATGGCCTGCGGCGGCAACAGATGGGAGAGGATATTCCCCTGCGTTAGCTTTGTGCCTGGCGGACGCTGGGTAGCGGTAAGGCCAAGGGTAATGGCATTGACTGTTATTCCATACTTCCCCACTTCCGTTGCCAATGCACGCGTAAAACCAACGACCCCCATTTTGCTTGTGACATAATGGACCAAATAGGGCGTCCCCAACCAGATGGTATCGCTCGATAAATTTACGATTCGCCCAAACTGTTGCTGTTTCATAGCGGGGAGGACCGCCTTCGTGGCCAAAAAGAGTCCGGTTAGATTCACATCGAGTACTTTCTTCCAGGCCTCCAGCGTGAGCAGATCGAACGGCTCTTCATCATAAACGCCCGCATTATTGATCAGAATATCAATTCGGCCAAATTTTTCTTTTACGATATAGGCCATTTCCTTCGTAGCCGGCTCACTTGTCACATCCACTTGCAACAGGAGCGGTTCGAGGGTGCCAAAGTGCGCGAGTACACGGTCTCGTGTTTCAGTCGCTTCGATCAAATCCGCCAGCACGACCTGCGCGCCTTCCCGAGCAAATTCTGCAGCGAATGCCTGCCCATTGCCGATTGCCGCTCCTGTTACAAGGACGACCCGCCCTTTGTGCAAACCGGTACTTTCCATGCTCACTCTGACTTTATTCGTAAATTTGAAAGAATTTAATCACGTCCGGCAATATCGAGAACGGCGAACCAACCTCGTTAACGAAATTCCGCTCGGAAAAGCAATAATTCGCTACTTCAATTCCTATGGACATTGCGCTCGCCTCTAATAATATTATTAAGACGTTTGGTTCAGGACCCAAAGCCGTTCATGCGCTCCGAGGGGTAAGCCTCTCTGTCACCTCCGGAGAAATCTTTGGGCTACTCGGGAAAAATGGCGCAGGGAAAACAACGTTCATCAAATGTGTGCTCGGCATTGTATTCTTAAATGGGGGCGATGGGACCGTGCTTGGATATCCATTTGGTTCTTCATATGCAAAAGGGCGGCTCGGATATTTGCCGGAGAACCACCGGTATCCCCTGTATCTTACCGGCGAGCAGGTACTCGCCTATTTTGGCAAGCTTTCCGGGATCGGCCAGCCGCTCCTTGAAAAACGCATCGAGGAAACGCTCCAAATTGTTGGGATGACGGAATGGCGAAAAACCAAAGTTCGCAAATACTCCAAAGGAATGATGCAGCGCTTGGGCCTTGCGCAAGCGCTCATCAACGATCCCGCGCTTATCATTCTGGATGAACCGACGGACGGCGTGGACCCCGTTGGGCGAAAAGAGATCCGGGAAGTGTTGCTCCATCTCAAGGCGGAAGGAAAAACCATCTTTCTCAACTCGCATCTTTTGAGTGAAGTCGAGCGCATCTCCGACCGTGTGGCTATCATGGACCATGGCGCCATCATAAAAGAAGGTAGCGTGGATGAACTTACACGCACGGAAAATATCTATGAGGTCCGCGTTTCGAACCCCGGTTCGGAAATATTGGCGGCCTTAGGAGCCAGCCTCGTAAAAGCCGAGGGACCCGCACTGGAAATTCGATGTGGCTCGCCGGAGGACCTCAATCATGCGCTCGATCTGCTCCGCTCGGCCGGCGGCGTCATCGAAACCTTGACACCTAAGAAATCTTCTCTGGAAGATGTTTTTGTAGAACTCATAAAAGGTAGCGCTATTACCCACGAGTAGTCCACCATTGCATCTCTGAATCGAAATGAAATTCTTAGCCATTATCGAAGCCACCATCCGCGAAGGAATTGCACGGAAGACGATTCTCGGAATGTTCATCGTCTCAACGGTAACTATTGTTGTCGCCATACTGCTTTTTCAGCTAAATGTCGTCCAGCAAGGCTTATTATTGCCGGTCCATTCCCATGTCCGGACGGATGTGAACGGACATGTTACCACGAATGCCAATGCGCTCGCACTGGCCGGCGTAACGGTGCTCGACATGATCTGGATGGGCATTTCCAGTATCCTGCTTTTCCTCTGTGTTTTCGTAGGGGTCTTCGTTACTGCTGGATTTATTACTTCCATTATGGAAAAGGGTTCCATCGACCTCTTACTTTCCAAACCGGTCCCGCGATGGGTCTATATTGTGGGCCGATATGCCGGAGCGGTGCTCATTATTTTTGCGGAAGTTGCCTATTTGATTCTTGGACTTTGGCTGGTCGCCGGATTGTCTCTTGGCGCATGGAGTCCGGGATTCCTTGCGAGCATTCCCATCATTACGCTTGCCTTCGCGGGTGTGTATAGCGTGGTAACTC
>JAKAIL010000317.1 GCA_021825235.1 Bacteroidota bacterium
TTTTTCTTCAACGATGTTACCCACATATCCACGCCCTTTAAAATAACTACTAATGTATTTAAATCTCTTTAAAAAGATTCTTTTAAAGAGGGATGTGGGAAGGTGCGTGGTTTTGGGTGGTATAGGTTCGTAAAGGACAGGAGGGACACAGGGGACTAAAATTTGACCTTTCCAAAGAAGATTGCTTCGAAGGATTTTCCGCTTAGGTGTGTTACAGCCCCGTCCTCCGCCAAAGGGGGGTATTCTCAGCACTTTAGCACTTAGCACTTGAATATTTCAATCATAGGAACGGGATACGTTGGCCTCGTAACGGGTGCCGGCTTTGCGGAAACGGGTAATCAGGTCCTGTGCATGGACATCGTACCGGAAAAGATCGAAAACTTGCGAAAAGGCATAATCCCGATCTTCGAGCCGGGCTTGGAGGAGATGGTCCGCTTCAATACCGCCGAAGGCCGCCTGCGCTTCACGCTGGACCTTAAAGAGGCCGTGGACAGCGCGGAGGTCATTTTCCTTGCTCTGCCCACGCCTCCGGGCGCTGATGGCGCAGCGGACCTCTCCATGGTCCTCGAGACGGCGAAAAATATTGCCGGTATTGTTACAGAGCCAAAGGTGGTAGTCAATAAGTCCACCGTGCCGGTAGGGACGGCCGACCGCGTTCGGGCCATTTTCGAATCGATGACCGATATCCCGCTCGAAGTTGTATCGAATCCGGAATTCCTGAAAGAAGGTGCTGCCGTGCAGGACTTTATGAAGCCGGACCGCATTGTCGTCGGCTCGCGCGATCCGGGGGCAATCATGGTGATGAAGGAGCTGTACGAGCCATTCGTCCGCACCGGTAATCCGATCTTCATCATGGACGAGAAATCGTCAGAGCTTACGAAATACGCGGCGAACTCGCTCCTGGCAACGAAGATTAGCTTTATGAATGAGATTGCTAACATCTGCGACCTTGTGGGTGCCGATGTGGATCATGTGCGTATCGGTATCGGCTCGGATGGCCGAATTGGTCCGCAATTCCTCTTCCCGGGTGCGGGCTTTGGCGGAAGTTGCTTTCCCAAGGATATCAAGGCACTGGTCAAGACAGCCGAAGAACTGGGACACGATTTTAGAATCCTTAAAGCCGTTGACGAAGCCAATAACAAGCAAAAGACGAAGCTTCTGCAAAAGATTTTGCTACACTACAACGGAAACGTCGAAGGCAAGACCTTCGCCGTCTGGGGACTCTCCTTCAAACCTCGAACGGATGATATTCGCGAGGCTCCCTCAATCGAGATTATCAAAGGCCTCCTTCACCGTGGTGCCCGTGTTCGCGCGAACGATCCGGCTGCGATTAAGCCAATGATGAATGTTTTGCCGGAAGGAGACAACCTGAAATACACCCGCAAGAATATCGAGGCCCTCGAAGGGGCCGATGCGCTGGTGGTCGTGACGGAATGGAACGAATTTCGAAATCCCAATTTCGAGTTGATTGCCCAGAATCTTCGCGATAAAGTGATATTCGATGGGCGAAATATTTACGACCCGGAGCGTATGCGGGAATACGGATTCACCTACTACGGAATCGGCCGGAGATAAGCGGTGGCCTATATTCAGCACGCCCCACGTGCTGGTGTTTTCTTCCACACGCCAATGTGGATAAGTATTTTTAACTATCTTTGGATAAGTCGTGCTGTAATGAGCACCTTGCATAGCATTTAGGCGAATATTATCCACAATGGAACTATTGTTTGTTTTTAGGGCGTATTCTTCTGGAACGTGTTCTTTGGGAAGATACCCCGCCTTTTCAAGAGCCTGCCCTCGACCTGATCGGGGGAGGGGGAATGGGTGGTTGAACTCAATTCGTCTTCGCGACTATAAGAACAAAACATAGTTCCTGACAGGTGCCTATTTTAGCATGAGACCCTCTATGCCCCCTCATCTTCTCGGAACGATTATAAAGAATTGCGATTCGTATGGAATTCGAGCGGACGCCACAGTGGATCTCAGCGGCCTTCATCATTACGGGCAGTCGTCCGGGGACGGGGACCTTGGTGGCTTTAACGAGATCTTTGGGTCGCTAAGCGCCCAAATAGTTACCACGAATTCCGCTGCGAATGTTTGGGTCTTTCGAGATGATATTGCCAGCCCTCCATGTACCTGGTCGACGGTCTATGCTGGACTCAATGACATCTACCAACCTAATGCCTATTGGTCGAGCCTGCTCATTACAGGAATGTATAGTGGGGCGCCCGGAAATAATTCCCTTGATATCGGTAATAATTTTTGGGAAATCGGCTCGACCCCACTCGATCCTCAATATAGCTACGCGCCGTTCTACTGGCCCTATTTCAATTTCTCCGCATCGGTTTCCGCGGTGTCCCAGCAGGCCATACCGGGCGCCCTTTCATGCGGTTCGGCCCTGACGCACAAGGGCAAAGGCGAGCAACCTCTCTCGATGTTATCGAATACCGATTCCTGCGGCAATGCGTTCGGCGCGGTGTTCCTTTGGGAGCAAAATCAGGAATATTATGATTCCATGTACGATACGATGCAATGGTACATCCGCCATTGTTATCCTCTTGCCAATGCAGCACAGACATGGGGCGCATATAATGACTCCTGGAGTGCCGTTCTCAATACCCCAGGCGGCCGCGATAGCATTTTCAATTTCGTTCTGTACGGATTGGGCCTCCGCAACGACGACGAATGGTTCTGCCTTGGTGTTCCACTGCTACAAGTGAAATTCGTGAGCAGGAATGGCACTATGGATTTCGCAGCGGACCGGGCTATTGATCGCTTCCTGATGGATAATCCGCGTTGTGCCTGGAATTACGATGCGGACTCGACCGATTATTCCAACTTGCTTCGAGTCCAATGGAACTACTGGGCGGACACCTCCCAGCCGGGCGAGGTCTTCGACTCGACGATACCCACGCTGCACGATTTGGGCTTAGATACGCTGCTCAAACTCAATGCCGAAGCCGGGGTACCATTCGCGCTCCCGACTCCGCCAATTCTCCTTGATGCCCGCGTTACCGATAATCCATTCCCAAGCACCACGAGCGTATGGCTTTCCATTGGCCGGGAAGCGTACGTGCGTATCGAGGTCTTCGATGTGCTGGGCCGGGAAATTGCCGGCGCGGGCTACGAAGGGACCTTCGAACAAGGTACGAAGGAGGTGCCGCTCGATCTCACCAAGGCTCCTCCGGGTGCGTATTACGTGCGCGTCTCCACG
>JAKAIL010000318.1 GCA_021825235.1 Bacteroidota bacterium
TCCCGGATCCGCATTCTCCCAGTGCTCGGGACTCTTATTCGGAAGTTGCTATGTAACTGCCGGTTTCTATGGCCTGCCTCTGCTCTTGATAAAAGGTCACACTATTGCAACCGGGAGAACCATTACCTTTCTATTGTCTATCTTAACCTTAGTTACACTGTGGTGGGCTGCCAAACGGGCTGGAGTCGGCCCCATCTTGCGTGCCTTTGGCTGCTTACTCCTGGCTTCAACCCTCTGCTTTTTTGTAACCAGCCATTCGGCGCGACCGGATATGCTGATCGGACTGGCCCTCTTACTATTAACCGGCTTTCTGCCTTCCTTGATAGAGAAGCCAGGCACAATACAGCTTGCTCTTCTGGGACTCGTAATTCCTGCAACACTCCTTATAAACGGTCATGTATTAGTCCTTTCGTTTCTGGTACTGGGCTACCTGCTTTGGAATGCCGGCGGTTTTCGAACCTTGAAGAATCTATTTAGTTGGGTAGCGGCAGCCTCAGCGGGGTTCATCCTTCTGCTATTCGCGCAAATAGGGTTGCTCGGCTCGGGAAGTTTATTTGGACCGTTCAGTGGCAGTTCTATTACGATGCCCATCGTTCATTTCATTCACCCCAAAACAGATCTTGCGGATCTTGAGAGCCGGTTGCTTATCGCCAGGCTATGGGCACCAGGAGTGTTCATGGCACTGATCGTGGTAATTCTTGCAATGGCATACTCCCAGTTCCGTCCTGGAAGCCGAATCACGACGAGGGAACCCAGAAACAGACGTATCCTGGCTTCTATCGCAATCCTCACGGCCTCTTCGATCTTCTTTGAATTCCATGAGTTTCGCTATCTTATCTATATTCTTCCTTCACTCGTGCTTGGCATTGTAGTCCTCCTATCGTCCCTTGTGAAGGTCGAGTCTCGACCATTTCTAAGTGTAACTTATTCAGCGTTTGGACTGTGTCTCGGAATTGGAATATCCTCTTACATAACTACCGCATTCGATTGGGGGGACGTTAATAGAGCTATAACTGTGGCAAATCAAGAAATTTACCCAGAGGCTTTGGCGCGAATTCATTCCCTGCACCCCGGCACGGTCCGAGTGTTCTCAACTGTTCCAGGAGAAGCGATTGCCATGGATGATTCCTGCCAACTTATAACGCCGGTCATGTTTGTCCATCCGATCGACAAGTCCCTTTCGCGTGAAGCACAATGGGCAAAGGCCCATATCGACTTCGCGATCGTTTGTAGCGCCGCTCATCAGAATAAGGATTGGGATGGCATAAACGAACACCCGTATCCGCCTGCTACTACAAAAGAGAAGTTGGTATTCGAGCGCACCGGACCGGTTTCCGACATTGGACGACCCTATGAAATTTCGGACCTGAAATTGCCGGACACCGTCCGGGTTTATCAGTTCGAGAACGAATAATTCGCGGCTATTGCAAGCAGGGTATCGGTCCCGGTACGAACCACGTATAGCTGGATAGTTCCTGAGTGACTTCTGTGGCATAGCGTGGCAACACAAAGCAGAGAATGTCATATCCGAGATAGGTGATGCGTCCCGCGCAGATGTAGCGTCCCATAAGAGGCCGATGGATGAGTTGTGGTATGAGCGCTCCGGCCTTTCCATGTCCGGCGGTAAACACCGTCCAGCATTGGCCCTTATCGTGATAGGCTGGAATGAGCAATATTTCGGGAGGAACGGATTCGAGTTCCGCACACGCCTGGAGTGTAGTCTCTGCCCTCGCAATCGCAGTCGTGTTAAGCCCTACGAAGTCGATATTCTTCATTTCTGAAAAATAGGGTACGGCACCTGCATCCTGGAATGCAAAGGTCATGTGCGCATGGTCCGGCAAGGCATGTAAGGCCGTACCAAGTTCGCGATATATTTGCCGGCCGCGTTCATTGGTTGCGAGCGACATTTCCGTACGCATTCGTGGAATCGAGAAGATCGCCTGAGAACCGAGGAGGGTGGCAAAGATCACTATGGAAGAAACATTCCACTTCTCACGCGATACTCCCAGCGCCGCAAGTGCGACGATGGCAGGCATTGCCGGCCAGCAAAAGCGATCGTAGAATCCCTGCAATGGCTCCGGCCACGTGTAAAATAATACTAGGGCAAGAGACCAAAGAATTATGGGCGCTAATCGGCGCCAGTGGCCAGCGTGGCGCACGAGGCCATAGGCAGCGACCGCCAGAAGAATCATATTGCCCAGAGTAAATTGCTTTAAATTTTGAATGCCATGAAATCCGGAACCCGTCTTAATGTAAAAGGAATTTGGCAACAGGTTCCCAAAATAGAATAATTTAAATGCTCCATAGAGAGCCATTGGGAGGACAAGGTAGAGCAGCATAGCACGGAGTGCCAGGACTCGTTCGATTCGGCCCTGAGACGTCCAAATTCCCGAGGCACCGAGAATGACGCCTGCGAGAGCCCCCTCTGGCCGAATGAGGCACGCGAGGGAAGCAAAAATAAAAGCGCCTCGCCATTCTTCTTGTATCCCGAAATAAAATGCTGACGTCACTATCAAAACGAACAAGGAGGTTTCAAGACCGTTGAAAGCGTTCGCCCAGGTGTAGGGCAGAAGCAAGTAAAGAAACGCCGCTCCAAACGCCCACGTCCTGGGTCCGCCAACGGAAGCAAGGAACTTGAAGAGGACTACGGCTGTGAGAATGGTCGCTACCACGCCGATAATCTGGCTGATGACCATCTCGTCCACATGGAAAAAAGCAAACGGGGTAAGTGCAAGTACCAATAGAAAATTGGTATATCCTTCCGTTGGCGGGCCGCCGATATTCCAAACGACGCCATGGCCGGTAGCAACATTTTCCGCATAACGGAAAGTGATGTAAGCATCATCAAACGGAAAAGACATCCGGAATTGCCACAATTCAGCAGCAACGATCAAACCGGCCAGGACAAATAGCAAAACCTGCGGTTGCATAGGCCGCCGTTTCACGGGAATTTTTGTATCTGAATGAGCGCAAATTCTCAAACGCATCGCTGGTACACGGGTTCGATTCCCGTACGCGCTACAAATATACGATAAAAATCATCGTAATGGAGGAATTGCCGAAGGTTTCCCAACCGTCCTTGTAATTCCAATTTAGAAATGTCAGGGTCTTAACCAGATAGAAATGTCAGGTGCCCATGGATGTTGAGGTAACATTTCACTTCGACGCCGATGTGCGAGACCCTGACGATGAGCAAACGAGAACGGC
>JAKAIL010000319.1 GCA_021825235.1 Bacteroidota bacterium
TCACCGGCTCGGTCATGACCTACTATTTTAAAGACAAGTTTTCGGAGCGATTCTTTTCCATGGGTATCACGGAAGCGACTGCGACGCTCGTTGCAACGGGACTCGCGCTTTCGGGAAAGATTCCATTCTTCGCCACGTACGGTGCCTTCGCCTCTTGCCGCAACACGGACATGCTGCGCATCTCGTGCGCCTATAACGATGCCAATGTGAAGATCGGCGGCGGGCACGCCGGAATTTCCGTCGGCGAGGATGGCGCCACGCACCAGGCGCTCGAAGAGATTGCCATTATTCGGGTTCTACCAAATATGACCCTCGTGGTTCCCTGCGATTTTCTGGAAACGAAGAAGGCCACGATTGCCGTCGGTGAAATGTACGGCCCGGCCTACATCCGCTTTGGCCGCGTGGATGTGCCGAGTTTTACACGCGAAGATACGCCGTTCGAAATCGGCAAGGCGCAGACGTTTAAGGATGGGAACGATGCCGCCGTTATCGCCTGTGGTCCGATGGTATGGGAAGCATTGCAGGCAGCGTATGAATTGGAGAACGAAGGTGTGAATATGCGGGTGATCAATATGTCCACCATTAAACCCATAGACCGTACGGCCATTGTAAAAGCAGCAAAGGAGTGCGGCGCAATCGTTACCGCGGAGGAACACCAGATCACGGCGGGTCTCGGCGGCGCCGTTTCGGAAGTTCTGGCACAGGAGATTCCCACCCCGCTCGAATTTGTAGGTGTAAAGGACATGTTTGGTGGCTCCGGCAAAGCGGATGAACTGATGAAGCATTTCGGGCTCACCAGCGCGGATATAAAAGCAGCCGTGCGTAAAGTACTGTCGCGAAAGAAATAACGTATTGGAAGCGTCATTCTGAGCGAAGTTTCTTTCGACCGTAGGGAGGAAGAACGAAGCGAAGAATCGGTTTCAAGTTCCTCATGCGATTCTTCACTGCGCAACTCTTCGCTTCGCTACGATTTGCTTCGTTCAGAATGACGAAAGGCAAGAATTTGTGTCGCTAACGTTCAAGTCCAACACGAAATCCTTTCTTTCTCGGCTTCGGATGCTCGAAGCCGCACGGTTTCTGTATAGCTTCGTGAAAGGCGCAACGCCCTCGATCCTGGCACGGGAAATCGGCTATCGGCTTGGCGAATCGCAGGCACCGTGGCCCTTGCCGCCGGCACGGCTCATGTACACGGTAATCAGCACTCGCTGGGCGGCAACATTCCTCGATTCCGGTGAAAAAATCGTGGCGGCGATGGAAGGCGCGTTGCAATTCGCCGGAAAATCTCTTGCGGATTTTAATTACATACTCGATTTTGGCTGTGGCTGCGGACGCCTTCTGCGACATCTTCCAAAGTACACCAAAGCGACGCTCTCCGGCTGCGATTATAATGCAAAGCTGATTGCCTGGTGCGAGAAGAACCTTCCCATCGCGCGCTTTGCGGTCAATTCGCTGGAACCGCCGCTTCCCTACGCCGATGGGTCGTTCGATTTTATTTATGCCCGGTCGGTCTTTACGCACTTAACCGAGGAGGGGCAATCGAACTGGTTTCGGGAGCTTGCTCGGGTATTAAAGCCGGACGGCGTGATCTACGCCACGATGCACGGCGAGCAATTCTTCACCCAGCTTTCGCCGGAGGAGCAACAGAGTGTTCGGGATGGCGGAATTGTCGTCCAATTGGCGAACGAGGAGGGTCGAAACATTTGCACGAGCTTCGAGCTCGATGGCTATGTTCGTTCCCATCTTCCTTCGGGACTCCATCTGCTCACATTCATTCCCGGACTCCCGCAGGAGCACCTACTGCAGGATGGTTACGTCCTCGAGCGGGAATCCGCGGAATGATGTCGTTTATCTGGAGATAGTAAATTTCGAAGTGCTCGTGCGTCCGCCTATTCCCAGTTCCACATAATACACGCCCGCCGCAAAGTGCGAGACGTCGAATTCGATCTTCGAGGTGGCAATGGGGCCGTTGTCCATCAGGACGATTGCGCCAAGATCATTCCGAACCACGAACGAGCTTGGAATTTGTGGCGCTTGAATCGTAACGAGGTTTGCGGCGGGATTGGGATAGATACGAATACCCAAAGCTTCCGGTGCGTTTGCGGAAACGCCTTCCCAGTCGATTTTATATGGTGGTGCATTGGAATAATCGAAGGAAAGGGAGCCACACTCCAGGCCCATGCCACTCGGCACACTTGCTCCGGGGCTGTAAACGACAATGTTATTGCCGCCAGTATAGACGGCACCGGGCTTTAGGTAAATTACGTGGCCGCCGCCGCCGCCTACTGTCGTACCGGCTTCGGCAAAAATGGGCCGAGACTGGCTCCGCCAAGGGCCATCACTATTGGCTCCCAGATTGAGTGTTCCACCAGGGACGACCCAAATCCCATTCGATCCGGGGAAAGAGCTTTCGTCCGAGGGGACGGAATCAATAAATACATCGCTCGCAATGGATGGAGTGCAATCGAAGATGACGACGATATCTGAGGTGTCCACCGGCCCGGAGAGGCACGGAGAATTGACCGAGGCTGTAAGATGAATATGTTTTATACCAGGGTTTGTGAATACAACCGAATCCCAAGCATTCGATGCGGTTTGTGGGGTAGCATCCAAACCACAATTCCATGTGAAGGAGCTGCCGGCTGGATAACCCTCCGCATAAAAGATTACCGTATCGCCAACGAGAGCCACGCGTTTCGATACATCAAATCCCATCCATCCCGGTGGTGCGTCCACAGTGATGTCGCTACCGTTATCATTGCCAACTGTATAAGGATTCGAAGCCGTTACACGCAAACGATAGTGCTCGCCTGGCGTTGAGGGCAACGTCGCCGTTATCGTTCCAGACGTCGTCGATTTGACTTGCCCGATATTTTGAAACGAAGGCGAAAAGCTCCCATCGGGCGCGGAAAGCTGGACGGTGAAGATGTTCTTTGCGCCGAACGTCCCGCTGGCAGTATAACTAACGCTAACCGCGGTGCCCTCGCAGAAGGTTGTGCGGCTGAGAGCCGCTGTTGTAATAGTCTGAGCGTATGTACCCAGCGGCAGGAGAATAGCAAGAATTGCTGCAATTGCGAATTTTTTCATGGTTTTTGAATGAAAAAGTGGAAGCTACTTTCTTAAGAACCCGGCCGGGGACTCAAGGTTACAGCCGAAATTAAACTTTTTACGATTAGGAGTGAGAAGGGCCAGAGAAAGCGTTCT
>JAKAIL010000320.1 GCA_021825235.1 Bacteroidota bacterium
AATATATACGAATGGGTGCAAGCTCGAATTTCGGGAACATGTTTAGCGTGCTTGGGGCAAGCTTGTGGCTGCCATTCCTGCCGATGGCGCCAGTGCAAATTCTCACGAATAATTTGCTGTACGATTGCTCGCAGGGTCCCATTCCGACAGACGATGTGGACCCCGAGCAAATTCATCGGCCTCGCCCATGGTCCATTCGCGAGATTTCCCGGTTCATTTTGTTTATCGGGCCGTGCAGTTCCATTTTCGATTACACGACCTACGCGCTCATGTGGTTCGCCTATAAGTGCAGCAACCTGGCGCTTCATGCGCCGCCCGATTTGGCGGCGCGATTCGCACATGCAACCTTGCCGGATGAGACGTATGCCGCCGCGCTCTTCCACACCGCCTGGTTTGTAGAATCCTTGCTGACGCAAACGCTCATCATCCACGTAATCCGTACGAATAAGATCCCATTTCTACAAAGCCGGGCAAGCTGGCCGCTTATTATCACGACCGTGGTTATTATGCTGGTGGGAATGGTTCTGCCCTTCACGCCACTCGGCGAGTGGCTGGGATTCGTTCCACTTCCGGTGAGCTTCTGGCCCTTCCTCGGGCTGACGCTGCTGACCTATATGGTATTGACGCAGGGCGTAAAAGTCTGGCTGATTCGGAAAGTATGGATTTAGCAAGCGTGTATTATTCTATTCTTAACAGCCACCGTAACTGTTTCGACAATAACTTGGCAGATGCCTTTCACCTACTACATTCTTCGCCGGAGTGCGGCCATCGCGTTTGCGCTGTGGGTGCTCCCTTCCATGCTCCGTGCTCAGGACCCGAAGATCGCATTATTCAGCGATACTTCGCTTACCACCTTCCATTTACAACTCACTACTATTACGCAGTGGCACGGCCCGTGTCCGGCGAAATATAGCGGCCAAAATAGCCTCGACTCGAATGCGGAATCCGCTACGTCGGTCACCTCTACGCTTTTCGCAGGTATTCGGCTGTGGCAAGGCGCGGGATTGTATTTCAATCCCGAACTCGCGGGCGGTATGGGACTTTCCGGCGTAACCGGCATTGCCGGATTCCCAAACGGGGAAACGCCCCGCATTGGAAGCCCGGACCCCGTCATCACGATTGCTCGCGCTTATTTCCAGCAATTCATTCCGCTTTCGAATGCCGGGAACGAACACATTGCCGACGGCATAAATCAACTTGCGATGGACGCGCCAAAAGATCGCCTTACAATTACCATTGGGAAATTTGCGCTGCCCGATTGTTTCGATCTGAATTCGTACAGTCACGATCCGCGCACGCAGTTTGAGAACTGGGCGCTCATGGAAAATGGCGCGTGGGATTATCCCGCGAACACGCGTGGATATACCATCGGCGCGGTGGTGGATGCAAAAGTGGGGGATTGGTCCCTGCGAGCGAGCACGGCTTCGGAACCCACTACGGCAAATGGCCCAACCCTTACCTACGAGAGCGGCGCGCACGGCGAGACTGTGGAACTCGAGCACCGGCACACCTTCGGCGATCATCCGGGCGTGGTCCGGCTACTTCTTTTCAATAATACGGCGGACATGGGAAATTATGATGAGGCGCTCTCCAGCCCGAAATATGATACCGATATCACGAAGACGCGCCAGTATGGGCGCAATAAATATGGCATCGGATTAAACATCGAGCAGAAACTTGCGCAAAATATCGGTGCATTCGCGCGTGTGGGATGGAGTGACGGGAGGAACGAAACATGGGCCTTTACCGAAATTGACCGAACGGCTACACTCGGTGTTTCCTTCTATGGCACGCTTTGTCACCGGCAAAATGATGTTGCCGGAATCGCCGGGGTTATTAACGGGCTTTCAGACGATCACCGCCGCTACCTCGCTGCCGGTGGATATGGATTTATCATCGGCGATGGCGCGCTCACCTACGCGCCGGAACTTATTGCCGAGGCCTACTACCTCATCGCCATTACCGATGCCTTCGCGCTAACGGTGGACGATCAGTTCATTGCCAACCCCGCCTACAATGCCGACCGCGGCCCGGTGAACGTTTTTGGCGTGCGGGCGCATGTGGGGTTATAATTGCGGACGTTTTGGGATCCCCAATTCTTTTCTTATTTTTTCACAGATCGAATTGGTTAGCTCCGTATGGCGAGGCACGGCAGGTTTGCCTTCCTGTGTGTGGATTCAAAAACAGGTCATGGTTTGCGCCATGTCTGACCAAATAGCATCCTCCACGGCGTATTTGCTCAATCAGATCGCGTCGCTTCATACTTCGAGCGCGATCTCTTTGGTCAGCACATTGGTGTGTGGTAGCTCCTCGCCTTCAAAGAGGAGAGGGAGTAAACTTCGCGGATGTTCGCCTCCAATTCAGAAACAGTTTTTGCCTGTGAAAAAACGCTCGGCACTTCCCGCAACTGGCCGACCAGCCAGCCTTCTTCTTCCCAATATTCGAGAGTAAATGTGTGTGTCATACCGTTCGAACGCCCCATGAATCGAGGAATGTTCCGCGGCCCGGTGCATGTCGTGGGCGGGCGCATGTGGATCTGTAGCGGCGCGGTTCCCGCGCCTCTTCGCGAGGTTTGGCTCCCACCTCACCTGTCTTGCTGAGCGGAGTTTGACGCAGCGAAGCGGAGTCAAACGGAGTCGAAGCATCCCTCACTGCGCAGCCCAATCACGTTGTGCTGTCTGAACTCTGATTTGTCTGATTCTGTGATTCATTTGAGTTCGTTATAGCCCGCGTGGGGCAGTCCGCGTGGAGCGGCCCGCGTGGAGCGGCCCGCGTGGAGCGGCCCGCGTGGAGCGGCCCGCGTGGAGCGGCCCGCGTGGAGCGGCCCGCGTGGAGCGGACGTTCTCGTTCGCCATTTCGCCAGGCGGCATATTCGCCGGATCGTACAGAGGGATTGTCTGAACTGGGATGGGTGGGATAATATGGTTGGGATAATTCCCTCCCACCAAATCCTAAATATCCCAATAATCCCAGTTCAGACATTACGGGAGTGCCGCGCCCGCTCTCGTAAGACCGGGCCGCAGACTTAGGGTTTGTGAAGGTTATTCAAACATAACCGTGGATAAATATTGAGTATGCCAAAAATTGGCATCTTTTCACAATATGTTCCACGTGGAACATATTGGGTTATAACTCTCGGAGATTGCTTTTTCTTCCTCTGGACTCCCTCCAAATG
>JAKAIL010000082.1 GCA_021825235.1 Bacteroidota bacterium
GCAGCAGCGTGCTATCCGTTACAGTTTCGTCGTAGGAGAGGGTTCCACCGAGCTTCATCGCTTCGGTCAGGTGCAAGTTAAATTCCTGCGGCCCTGTGATAGGTGCGCGACAGGCTTCAAATAAGAATAAGATTGGAAGCAATGCTCCAATCAGGAATAAAATTAGCCGTGGGCCGTGGTACAGTGAAATGTTCCATTGGTTTTCAAGGAATTAGAGAGTTTTAAATGAACTCGAAGTCACAAAGGGGACAAGTACAAACCCATTAGTGGGCCTATCAATTCCCTGCTATTCAAAGAACTAACAATTAGCCCCAAGTCGAGCGTCCTCGCATTACTATCCGAGGAACCTGATGGAGTCATGCTAATTGTATCGAATGTGGAAGTAGTCTCGTTCCGTCGCGCGGCACCGGCTGCGCCGGAAGTTAGTGTCTATCCCAATCCCACCACGGGTGTGGTAACCATTCGCAGGTTACCCTCACCCTACCCTCTCCCCGGGGGAGAGGGAATGACTTTGGATTTCTCGGGTTTGCCGGCGGGAACGTATTTTGTGCGGGTGCAGGGGGCGAGCGATCCGGTGATGCGGGCCGTGGTGAAGGAATAGGGCCGGGCTGCCGGAATTCGGAGTAGGGGCATCGGACAACGGCTGCCCGGAACGCGCGCGCAATATATTCGTTGGAACAACGTCGTTGGTATAAGGGCCGTCGCTGGCCCTGATCCGGCCTTTTTCATCGAATATGAAGCTCCTAATCCATTATTTGAAGGGATATCGCAAGCTCGTCGTGCTTACGCTGGTGCTTGCCGCAATCAATACGCTGTTTTCGCTGATCGATCCGCTCATTTTTCGGCATGTACTCGATGATTATGTGACGAAACTGGGCAAGATCACGGCCGGGGAATTTTTCCATGGCGTGGGTATGCTCGTGCTGCTCATGATGGGCGCGGCGATGGTCTCGCGCATTGCAAAGAATTTCCAGGACTATTATACGAATGTCTTAACGCAACGGCTCGGCGTTCAAATTTATTCGGAAGGCGTGGAGCACTCGCTCAAGCTGCCGTATCAGGTGTTCGAGGACCAGCGGAGCGGCGAAACGTTAGGCAAACTCCAAAAGGTGCGGCAGGATACGGAGAAGGTCATTCAATCCGCGGTGGGCTTTGTGTTTACCACGGTCATTGGTGTGCTCTTCGTGATCGTGTATTCGTTTTACGTGCATTGGTCTATCGTTCCCGCCTACTTTTTCGGCATGGCCGTCATTGCGTGGATGAGCTGGGTGTTGGGAAGGAAGATCAAGACGATCCAAAAAACGATCGTTGGGCAAACCACCGCGCTTGCTGGCTCTACAACCGAATCGCTACGGAATATCGAACTCGTGAAGAGCCTTGGCCTGGCCGAGCAGGAAATTGGCCGGCTCAACTCCACAACCGATAAGATATTAGAGCTGGAACTTAAGAAGGTAAAATACGTCCGTCGCCTGAGTTTCCTGCAGGGGACGGTCGTCAATGCGCTGCGCAATGGCATTCTGTTCCTGATGATTTATCTCGTCTTCAGCCATGCGATTACGTTCGGGCAGTTCTTTGCGCTCTATATCTATTCGTTCTTTATCTTCAGTCCGCTCCAGGAAATTGGGAACATTATAAACGTATTCCGGGAGGCGGAAGCTTCGCTCAATGTGTTCGAGGACATACTGAAATCGCCCGTCGAGCGCACGCCGGAACATCCACGCGCGCTGGGCGCGGTCCAAACGATATCCTTCGACGATGTCTCGTTCAAGCACGTGACGGCCTCGAATTACGCGCTGAGCCATGTTTCCTTCGCGATGCACCGTGGCGAAACGGTGGCCTTTGTGGGTCCGTCCGGGGCGGGAAAAACGACGCTGGTAAAATTGCTCGTGGGTCTGTACCCGCCGCAATCCGGGCGCGTGCTGTATAACCACATCGGCGGGAACGATATCAACGTGGACGAACTGCGCGAGCAAATTGGATTCGTTACGCAGGACACACAGCTTTTTTCGGGTACGATTCGCGAGAACTTACTCTTCGTAAATCCCGCGGCCAACGATGCGGAATGTATGGAAGTGCTCGACAAAGCCTCCTGCCAAAGCTTGCTTGCGCGCGCGCCCTTAGGGCTCGATACCGTTATTGGTGAAGGTGGCGTGAAGGTTTCCGGCGGCGAAAAACAGCGGCTTTCCATCGCGCGCGCCCTGCTGCGTAGGCCGCATTTGCTCGTCTTCGATGAAGCGACTTCCTCGCTGGATTCGCTGACCGAAGAAGACATCACGACCACGATTCGGGAAGTTTCCGAAGGTTCCAACCTGATAACCGTCCTCATTGCCCATCGGCTTTCCACCATTATGCATGCGGACCGCATCTACGTCCTCGAGCGCGGAGAAATTGTGGAATCGGGGCACCACCAGGATTTGCTAGCGATGAAAGGTCTCTATTATGCGATGTGGCGCCAACAAATAGGCGAGCGGGAGCACGCGCCGAAATTCACCCCGGCGCTGCTTACGAATGGAACGAAAGTAAGAGCGGGAGTTTCGGTAACTCCGGTGTTGTAATCACAGTCCGGGCGGCCCCTCGATCTGCGCCGCATGATGGCGCATTTGCTTGGCTTCGGCAACGAAGATGACATCTTCTGCAATGTTGGTCGCATGGTCGGCGAGGCGTTCGACATGGCGGAGCAGCGCCATTAAATGCGCTGAAGGCTCGATCATCACCGGATCGGATTTCATCGCGTCGATGAGGTTGTAGAAAATTCTGCGGTTCAAATCGTCCACGCGATCTTCTTTTTCGAAGACGGACCGCGCTTCTTCACTATCGTTATGAATGAACGCATTGAGCACGCTCGTGAGCATTTGGCGGGCAGTGGTGATCATATCCATTGCGCCAACGCGATCGATGAGGTCGCGATAGTCTTCGAGCGCGTCCACCCGCTCGGCAACATTGACGGCAATATCGCCGATGCGCTCGAAATCGCTGTTCATCCGCATGGCTGCGAGCAACAGTCGCAAATCCACGGCGACGGGTTGCGTGAGCGCAAAAATGCGCTGGCATTGGCCATCGATGGTAAGATCGAGTTCGTTCACCCGCTCTTCGCGGTCCAAAACGAATTTCGCGAGTTCCTCATTGCCTTCGGTGAGCGCGCGGATCGCCGTTTCGATCTGCTCGTCCACGAGCGATCCCATGCGAATCAGTTGCGAACGCAGGGTCTCTAATTCGTCTTCAAAATGACGGTGTACGCGAGCCAAGTAACGTTATGAATTAAGAATGAAAAATTCGAGCTGTATTACTCTCCTCCTGAAAAACCGCATCCTCCGCGTAATCGCGGTTCTGTTATCCGAACCTTCCGGTGATATAATCTTCGGTTTGTTTCTTTTTTGGATTCGTAAAAATATCGCGGGTATCGCCTGCTTCCACGAGTTCCCCAATATAAAAGAAGGCTGTAATATCGCTCACGCGGGCTGCTTGCTGCATGTTGTGCGTGACGATCACAATGGTGTACGTTTCCTTGAGCTGAAAAATCAGCTCTTCGATTTTGGCGGTAGAAATGGGGTCCAGCGCGCTGGCGGGTTCATCCATTAACAGAACTTCCGGTTCCACGGCCAGCGCACGAGCGATACAAAGACGTTGCTGCTGGCCTCCGGAGAGGCCCATGGCGCTGTGGTGTAACCGGTCTTTCACTTCATCCCACAACGCGGCCTGTTTCAAACTCCGTTCGACCAGATCATTCAGGCGCGCTTTATTCCGGTTCCCTAATACTTTCGGGCCGTACGCGACATTTTCCCAGATCGACTTCGGAAACGGATTGGACTTCTGGAAGACCATCCCGACGCGCTTGCGAAGTTCCACTACGTCAATCCCTTTATCATAAATATCGACTCCGTCCATGTGGACCTCACCCGTAATGCGCACACCCGGAATGAGATCGTTCATCCGGTTCAGCGTGCGCAAATAGGTGGACTTTCCGCATCCGGAGGGTCCGATGAACGCCGTGACCTGATGTTCGGCAATATCGAGCGAAATGTTCCGAAGGGCCTGCTTCGGACCATAAAACAGGTTGAGGTCCCGCGTTATAATTTTTGCCGGCATGTTCGGAGCGTTTGCATCGCGTTTTCGCGCCGTAGCCACCTCGGACGACCGCCCCAGGCGCCGTTCTTCAAACCGTTGTTCCGCAACTTCCACGTGTACTCCGTTTTGTGTCACCGTATTCAACGAAGCGGTGGCGTATTATGTCTGTAAAGCCTCCGTTATCTCTGTGTTACCAAATTGTTAACAGAGGGCAGGCCCCAGAAGTGGCGGGATTAAGAAATCGTAAAACCCGCATAAGTAAAGCACTTACAAGGAAATGGCCATGTTAAAGCATCTAAATGGCAAAAACAATTCTCATCGCCGATGACGAACAGGATATTCGCGATCTGCTCGCCTATAACCTGACGAAAGAAGGATTTGCCGTTGAAACGGCGGCCAATGGGAAGGAAGCACTCCGAAAGCTCGAAGAAACGCCCATTGCACTGATTATCCTGGATATTATGATGCCGGAAATGGACGGTTTCGAGGCGTGCCGCGCAATCCGCTCCAATTCCAAAACGGCGGGTATTCCCATTCTTTTCCTTACTGCGCGCGCCGGGGAGGTGGACCAAATCGTCTCCCTCGAATTAGGCGCCGATGATTACGTGCAAAAGCCGGTCTCGCCACGCATCCTGGTGGCACGGGTAAAATCGCTCTTGCGCCGATTCGAGCGGACGGAAAAGCTTCCACCCGGCGGCACAGAAGAGAAAATTAATTCCACCGGCATCGAGATTGACCGTGGCTCCTATAAAGTCTATATCGATAAAAAAGAGATTTTCTTCCCTCGAAAAGAGTTTGAACTGCTCTACTTCCTGGCCGCGCATCCGGGGCGCATCTATAAACGAGAGGCGCTCCTGGATGAAGTCTGGGGGCGGGATACGTTCGTCGTCGAGCGCACGGTGGACGTACACATTTTCAAGGTGCGTGAAAAGCTGGGCGAGTACGGCAAGCGCATCGAAACGGTAAAAGGGGTCGGATATCGCTACACATTAGAATAGCATCGTGCCATCACTTCGAGTTCGCGCAGCCACATTCCCCGTTCTTCTCGTTTTTATCGTCCTGGTTCTGGCCAATCTGGTGATGTGGGCGGAGAAACCGCAACTGGTGGAACCCGCTATCCTCATCTCGCTCCTTTTGCTGGTACTCGCCATCGCACTTAGTTTCTGGTTTGCCGCCCGCCTGATGAAGCCCATTCGGGAACTCATGCCGACGGTGGATAGCGAAGGACACCTCGAATTCCGCAGCACCAAGGTCGCGGTTAAAACACCGGAAGAATTGAAGGCGGTAACAATCGCCATCGATCAGATTGCCGAAAAACAGCGTCGCGACGAAGCTGCTCGCCGAAAGCTCGAACGCGTCCGCAGTGAGTTCCTTGCCAATGTTTCCCATGAGCTTCGAACGCCTATCTTTGCCGTGCAGGGCTTTATCGAGACCCTGCTCGATGGCGCCGTGGACGATCCCGCCGTCAATCGTGATTTTCTGCGACGCGCGCGCGGACAAGCCGAACGCCTCAATAATCTGTTGAACGATCTGATTGACATTTCCCGGATTGAAAGCGGCGAGATGCGGATGAGTTTTCGCATGTTCGATATTCATCCGTTCCTGCGAGACTTCACCAATGAAATGCGGCCCATGGCGCTGGCAAAAACCATGGACCTCGAATTTAAATCGAAGGTGCAACCGAAGGACGAAGTAAGTGTGTATGCCGATAAAGAGCGGCTGAAGCAGGTGCTCATCAACTTGGTGGACAACGCCATCAAGTATTCGGAATCCGGTTCCCTGATTCGAATTGAATTGCTGGAAGGCGAACCTACCACCCGCGAGCTTACCGTGCGCGTGGTCGATCAGGGAATCGGCATCGCTCCCGAGCATTTGCCGCGATTGTTCGAACGGTTTTATCGTGTCGATAAGGGCCGGGCGCGGTCCTCCCCCGGCGGCACCGGATTGGGACTGGCCATTGTAAAACACATCACCGAAGCACACCACGGAACCATTAGCGTGAGGAGCGAACTCGGCCACGGCAGCACGTTCCAGTTCACTCTGAGGAAAGAGCCATTTTAACAGAATAGCGAGAATCTCTTTCGCTCTTCTGAACCTTTTGTCCTTATGGTGCCTACCAAAAAGCGAATGGCCAAACCAGCAAAACCTTTTTTGATACCGGATGAGCCCCCGCCCGCCTTCGAAGGATTCTCCAAAGAAACCTTCCATTTCCTGCATAGCCTGAAGAAAAATAATCGGAAGGACTGGTTCGAGGCCCATCGCGAAGCGTATGAGCAGCACCTTCGCGAACCTTCGAAAGCGCTGGCCTACGCGATGGGCGTGTATTTTCGCGAGAATAAAATGCCGATCATCGGCAATGCCAAAACATCGCTGTTCCGCATTTACCGCGATATTCGGTTTAGCAAAGACAAATCGCCCTACAAAACGCATGTCGGACTTTCCTTCCCACTGGAAGGAACGAAAAAAGAAGAATGGTGCGGCTATTATCTTGGGTTCGAGCCGGCTGCAACCGGCAAGGGCATGAGCATCTTTGCCGGCGGTGGCATTTATATGCCAATGCCGCCACACTTGAAGCGCATTCGCGCGCTTATCGCGGCGGAGCACACCGCGCTTACGCGAATCCTCGAAGCGGACGAGTTCCAGCACTATTTCCCAACGGGCCTGAGCGGAGACGCCTTGAAGCGCATTCCGCAGGGCTACTCCGAAGACCATCCGGCAGCCGGCTACCTGAAATTGAAGAGCTTTCTCTTCTCCAGCGATCTGGCGGAGCGCGAACTGCTTCGCGAAGACCTGCCGGAACGATTAGGCGAGCGGTTTAAGGCGGCGCTGCCGTTGGTGAAGTTTTTGGGAAGGGCTTAAAGGGACACAAGGGACTACTACACCAGCTCGAGCAAGCGTTTATTCGGGAAGGCGGCCTTCGGGAGCGCAGGACCAAAGTTCGGCTTTCTCAGCGAGCCAGGCAAAATGACAAAAAGGACTTTAAAGACTAAAAAATATGAATCGGAGTGCTTTTTTGTGCCTAAAGTCCTTTTTGTCCCTTAAAAGTATGCTTTGTCCTTCTAATGATTGACTTTTAGGGAACATAAGGCCTCCCTAAAGTTTTTGGGCACTGGCATTTTAGGGAGGCCGGGGCCACCGTTGTCCCCTCAACCTCACATTCATAGAGTTTTCTCCTATATTCGTGAAAAAAAATCGCGCGAAAATCATCATTATTCTGCTCTTTATTATTGGAGCAGTCTATGCGCTATATCCGACGTATCGCTCGCAATCGCTCAAGAGCGAAGAAGATAGCTTTGGCAATTCACCGCAGGACTCCATTAAGAAAGTCCAGTGGGAAAATGAAAATGGCGCAGCATTGAAAGATGCCGATGCCAAGGCCATCAAGCTTGGCCTGGACCTGCGCGGCGGCGTCTACGTCACAGAGGAAGTGAATGTGCTCCGCTTTATCGATGAACAGGCACTCCAGAAAGACGATATTTTCCAGCAGGTACTGGATGCGACCCAAAAAGAGGCCGCGACGAGCGAAAATCCTGTCGTGCCCATGTTCGTGGCAAATTTCGATAAAATCGCAAAGCCAAAAGGAAAATCGCTTGCCAATTATTTTTACTTTAGCGACGCCGGCAATGGCGACGATGCCTCGATCCAGGCCGCCTTACAGAAGGGCGCGGATGAAGCTGTGGACCGGGCCATCGAAATCATTCGCAACCGTATTGACCAGTTTGGCCTGACCGATCCGACGATCCAAAAAGAAGGCACGCAGCGCATCATTATCGAATTACCGGGCGTCGGCGATCCCACACAGGTCCATCAACTCCTGGAAGGGACCGCACAACTGGAATTCCGATTGCTCAAAGACCCGCAAATTGTCAAGAGCGTGCTCGATCGCATCGATCAGCACCTTCGCGGCGATACCACGCTCACGAAGATTGCCGGTATCGATACCGCCAAAACCGATACTTCGAACGTTGCGTCTGCAACTCCTGTGGAAACTGCCAAAAAGCAGGATACCTCGAAAGCCGAAGCGTCGAAAAAGGATACGTCCGCGAAAGCTGCTACGGCAGCGGTTAGCCCGGCGGACTCTGCCGCACGAGCCGATTCCATTGCCGAAATCGGGATGACCCAGCAACAAAAGTACGAGCATTTTGTAAAAATGCACCCGTTCACAGCGCTTATTTCAAAAAATGCCAATCCGCAAACCGGCACCATCTACGTCACCGAACAAGACCGCCAGACCATCAAAAATATCCTGGACCGGCCGGATGTAAAACCACTATATGGGGACGAGATGGCATTCATGTTCAGCCGGCCGATACCCGGGCAGAACCATGAGAACTTTTACCAGCTTTATTTCTTAAACGGGCAGCCGGAGCTTACCGGTAAAGTGATTACCGATGCTCGCGCCGATGTCGATCCGAATTCGGGCAAACCGGAAGTGACCATGCAAATGGACGATGAAGGCACGCGCGTCTGGCGCCGCGTTACTCATGCGAACATCGGCCATCAGGTTGCGATCGTACTCGATAGTGTCGTCTACTCGGCACCGGTCGTGCAGAGCGAAATTCCGAATGGAAACTCGCAGATCACCGGTATCGGCGATATGAACGAGGCTAACCTCCTTAAGATCATTCTTAAAGGTGGTTCGCTCCCGGCTCCGGTGAGTATTATTCAGGAGTCCGTGATCGGGCCATCGCTTGGCGCGGATTCGATCGCCAAGGGCACGAGTTCCATTATCTGGAGCCTCCTCGTCGTACTGATCTTCATGGCGTTTTATTATATCACCGGTGGAATGGTGGCCGATCTTGCCGTGCTGATTAATATTCTGTTCCTGGCGGCGGTACTGGCGACGTTCGGGGCCACGCTCACGCTGCCCGGCATGGCCGGCGTTGTGCTTACCGTTGGTATTGCAGTGGACGCCAACGTGCTGATCTACGAGCGCGTGCGGGAGGAACTATCGCTCGGCAAATCGCTAAAACTGGCGTTGGACGATGGCTACCGCCGCGCCTTCCCACCCATTTTCGACGGCCACTTAACCGCGTTTTTCTCTGGAGTCATTTTGTACTCCTTCGGAACTGGAGAGGTACAGGGCTTTGCAGTCACGCTGATGATCGGTGTGGCGGCCTCCCTCTTCACGGCTATTGTCATCACCCGCGTCATCTTCGATATCCTGATGGAGCGGAATCCGGAACTGATAAAGTTTGGGTGAGCGCGGCCCGATTAAAGACAGCAAGTACTTTAAGGACGAAAGGGATAAGTTCTATCTTATGAGATTTTTTCGTAAAACAACCATTGACTTCATCGGCAAGCGCCGAATATGGTACTTCGTTTCCATTTTTATTACCTCGGCGGGTATCATTTGGGCGCTGTTTCGCGGCGTCGAATATGGTATCGACTTTGCCGGCGGAACGGAAGTCCAGCTTCAATTTCAGAAGGCCGTCAGTATCGGAGCGGTCCGCGCATCGCTGGATAAGGCCGGCATCCATGAGGCGGAGGTGAAATACTATGGGGCCGATGCATCCGGCGTGCTCATTCGCGTACGCGAAGGCGCACAGGGCGCCGCGGCTGGAACGGCTGCGACCAAGCACGTCCTCGATGCTATTGCGGCCGGGTTTCCAGGGGACCATGCCCAACTTCTGCAGGAGCAGCATATCGGGCCTAAAATCGGAGGGGAGCAGCGGGCCAATGCGGTATGGGCGGTCACCTTTACCTGTGTTGTTATTTTGATTTATCTCGCGTTCCGGTTCCGATTCGTGTATGGTTTGGGCGCGGTTATCGCCATCGTCCACGACGTGCTCGTGGCTTTCGCCTTTGCGGTGATCTGCAATAATTTGGTGCCATGGCTGAACCTTGAAATGAATTCCACGATGCTCGCTGCGTTCCTGACCATCGTCGGGTTCTCGGTTAACGACACAGTTATCATTTTCGACCGAATTCGCGAGGACCAGCGCAAGTACAAAGGGCAGGCCCTGAAGGACATCATGAACCGCGCCATTAACGAAACGCTGCCACGCACCGTCATTACGTCCGGCACGGTATTCCTGACGTTGCTCGTCCTCTTCATCTGGGGTGGCGAGGTACTACGTGGATTTGCATTCACGATGCTGATCGGCGTCATCACCGGTACCTATTCTTCGATTTTCGTCGCAAGCGCGATTGCCTTCGATTGGCTCGAACGCGATAAATCGAAAGCCGCAAAATCGCCGGTCGGAGCACGGAAAGCCTCCGCGACCAAGCAGGTGCCGGCGACGGTATAGTTCGATTTTACGAGTACGCATGCCTGTCATTCCCGCGGAAGCGGGAACCCAGGCAATCATCCCATGAAGGTTGCCCCCTGAAGGAGTTATCTTTCTGGAGCGCGCGTTTATCCTGTAAATCCATCCAATCCGCGTAATCCTGGTTTATGACTTCAACCTTCAAACCCACGCTCGGAAATCTTCACATCAGCCTGAAAGGCGATCTGATTGGCGGCGCGGACGCCATGAAATTCGCCGTGGACCTCCGCGAGCAACTGGCCGGTGAGCACTTCGAGCATGTAGAAATCGATGCTGCCGGCGCCGGCTTCGTCAATAGCTCCGGCCTGGGGATGCTTATTGCCGCCCGGCAAACTGCTCTCGAACATGGCGCAGAATTCCGGCTGAACGCCCCCGGCGACCAACTCCGCCACTTGCTGGACGTTACCAAACTCACCGAAATTCTGGGGGCAGCCTGAAGTGTCTTTCGTTATGATGTGACCTTTTCGGTGTTTTAATAGCAACTTTTCCTTCATTTACGGGTTATCACTAACCGCAAAAAAACGGGGTAGGCTACTTTGCTTCGATTTTATCCCCGAAAACTGGTTTTCACTTATTTTCTTAAGAAAATGAAACGTATTGGTACTGTTTTTATACTCCTATTCTCACTCATGGCGATTTCTGCCCATGCGCAGAACACCCGAACTCGCTTAATTCTGAATGGTCCGAATATCTCAAATGAAAGCCATGGGCTTTCCGCTTCTCCCATTCAACCGGCCCCCGCAAAGGTGGATCAACCTTTTACGACCGTAATTAAAACCGATTCGATTTGGATTTTTGACACAACGCAAGGTTCTACTCTTCTCGACCCGCTGAATGGTTTACCTAATACGCCAAATCCTACTTCATTAGGAGGCGATTCGTTACCGCTCGGGAAATCGGTTAATCAATTCGGACCCATAACTGTAAATGGAGCGACATTCAATGATACTCTATATAGGCGCGTCATTGCGGAATATGTTGCTACTCCAACAGATATTACATTCCCAAGACTCGATAGCGTTAAGATTAATGTGATACCCTTTGCATTTGACTCTCGAGACGAGATTCAGGTCTGGGCTGTTCCCATTGTGGACGATAGTTTTATCACGGCTCAAGGCTCTTATGTGGGTTCCTATCCCGTGCCGGACTTGTTCTCAAGAACTCATAACGGAACTCCTTACGGATCGGGAGCGGTGCTCGCATCATCGCTTAAGCTTGGCCAATTGAACACGGTCACCGTGAACTTCCAGCATAAGCCCATGTATATTAATAGCAAGACGATAATCCCTCGCTTTGCCATTGTTGCTTTCGATAATGGACCAGGTTTCTTCAACGACACTTTGGCGTTTCAAATGGATTTATCGGGCCAGCAGCAGACCATCGATACAGACGGGACTATTAACGGTGGGCCACCTATGCAGTCCTATTGGTGCTCCCTGGACGGTGGAACCAATTATGTTGACCCCACGACCCATCAAACTGAATTTATTACAAACAACTTTACGGGATTTATAACGGGTATCTATACACAAACCGGCGGCAATACGCTTGGTAATTTTGTTATGGTAACCTACCTGTCCGGCAATGCACCCAGCGGGGTCAACTCCGTTGGTATGCCGGAGAACAGCCTCGATGGTAACTATCCAAATCCGGTAGGCACTTCGACCGCTATCAATTACAATCTTGCTCAAAGTGGGCCAGTCATGCTAACGGTCTATAATACGCTGGGTGAGAAAGTGCAAACGGTACTCAATACCGTTCAGGGTGCTGGCGAGCATTCCGCTAATTTCAACACCGGAATGCTTCCCAACGGCATGTACTACTACAAGCTCCAGTCCGGCGAATTCAGCGCGACGCGGACGATGGTTATCGACCGGTAACTCTTCCGAAAACCAATTTCATTGTGTAGAGCAGGCTTACAGCCTGCTCTACATGCTTATAGCACGGCAACTTTTTATACAACCGGTCTGGTAAGACCGTGCCGCAGGCTGTAAGCCTGCGCTACACGGTGTTGGGGCCACGCTCGATTCCATAGAAGTCGGGCGAAAGAAATGTTCCTGGCCAATCCCACCATTGATGGACTAACCCTGCCTTTACTGGATTGTTTATCGTGTAATAGACGGAGGTTCCAAGCTTTCCGGATTGAACGACGCGGTCATAGCTCTCCGGCTGCCAGAATGGTTTGCCGGCGTTTCCTAACACTTCGTTTGCCTGCTTTGCAGTAAAACCTTTCAGTGCATGCATGATTTCCGCAAGCGAACGATCGCCTGTGAGTGCTCCAACGAAATGAACATGGTTCGGCATGATACAGTAGGCAATCATATCGAGCCAGCGCTCACCGATAAAGGCAAAACTGTTTTGGACTATTGCTCGAATTTCCGGGCGCGCAAGATATTTCGGGCCGCGCCGGCATTTATTCAGTATCTCATCGAACTCGAGAAAGAATGAATGACGCAAGCCTGCCCGCTCCGCAATCTTTTTCTTTTCTTCTAAACGCGCTAGTTCTATTCTGGTGAGAGATCCATGCAGCCGAAAGGTCATAAAGTAAGGCGCATCGTTCGGATGATAATGCGGGAGGTTGCGCCGAAAATATCCTTCGGGATACTTCATTACACAAAAATACAACATTTTCGCCCGTGTAGCGCAGGCTTACAGCCTGTGCTACGGTCTTACCAGACCGGTTGTGCTGGATAGATAAGCGATTGCGCTGTAAGCGCAGAGCACAGGCTGTAAGCCTGTGCTACACCGTGGCTATTTTTGTACTACGGCAAGCGTGAGGGTGCTGATGGACTTCGGCCTAGCCGCCAGCAATGCTTCCGCGGCGCTGGCGAGTGTGGAACCGGTCGTCATTACGTCGTCCACGAGAAGGATGTGCTTGTCCTGAATATCGGCCGCATGGCGCGTAAGCGCGAACGCGCCGCGCATGTTCTCGATTCGTTCCGGCACGCTGAGCTGCGTCTGCGAAGGCGTCGCCCGCGTTCGCCGGAGCGCCGGAACGATTTGCCAGCCACGCCGCTCCTGAATGCCCTTCGCAAGCATCTCCGCCTGATTGTAGCCACGCTCCGCCCGGCGCGTCCGGTGGAGCGGTACGGGAATAATTAGTTTCGATTCGAGAGCGAACTCTTCACCAAGCTGGCGGCCAAATGCCACGGCCAGCCGCGGCATACCCGCATACTTGAACGAATGGATGATGGACTGCATCGGCGACTCCTGCACAAACCAATGGCCACCATAAACTTCTGAGAATGTACCGCTGGGAGCGATCAACTCGAACTGATCGCGAATGAATGGCTCCGGCGGCGCTTCGTGAAACTCCAGGATTCGAAGACAGACCGGGCAGAGATACCGCGAAAGACGATGCTTCGCGTTCTTACTCCGAGACGATTCCGTTGGATGCTCGCAATGGATACACCGCTCCGGAAGAAAGAGATTGAGCACGAGACGGGGAGGTAAAAAGGATTCGTCCGGCCCGCGTTGCTACGAGCCGGACGAAACCAAAAAAATCCAAGACTTAGTGGGCTAAGCTCTTCGGTACCAAACCTCCTGCTGGCCTGTGCGGACGGGCCGCGTATGGTTGGTTAACGGCACTTTGGTAAGAGACATTAACTGTGATGTACTTGTATCCCGCTGCGTTCGTGCTGTACAGATTACCCGTGGTTGGGTCCGGCTGGATTTCAATCAGCGCCAAATGCGCATCCTGGGTCTTAACGATTAGGACGCGGGAGCCTTGCGTTCGATAATCTCCGGAATTAGGAATGTCATACGCATTGGCACTGGCTGTATCCATGTCGTTGCGATAATCGGTAGAACGGTAATCGTTGTTCAAGCCACCAACGATATAATCCCCTCGGCCATTAATTTTATCATCATTCCATGCTCCGTTTCGAACTGCACCGGCTTCGAACGTTATCCCGGATGGAACGCTGCCGTCCGATTGGAGTACAAAATCTGCATTGGAAGCGCCCGTTAACGGAATGGCATCCGTGGCATTCGACGCCAGCACGAGCGCGCTTGGGTCACTTGCGCTTGGATCGCCGCTTTCATAGATTGTAATACCAGTGGAGCGTTGAGCCGTCATCCAAGAAATGCCGGATGTCGCTCCGGAACTCGTATGGACAGAAATGCTATAGGAAATTCCTTCTGAAAGACCGGTTACTACACCAGTACTTCCAGAGGAAACGATGGCGGTTCCTGCCACAGTGGAACCATTCATTGCGACAATAGTATCGGCTCCATTATCTCCGGCGCCGCGCGTCCACTTTGCCCCAATCGAGGTAGCGGATGCGGAATTGACCATGAGATTCGTCGGGGGTCCAGCGATCGTGTAATT
>JAKAIL010000321.1 GCA_021825235.1 Bacteroidota bacterium
AGAACGCGCAATCTCGACCGGGTTACAAGGAATTTTCCCGCGATTGTCAGATCAAGAACAATCTCTCAAATCAGATTTTGTTACAGCGACAGCCGCATTATTACTGCTTTAGTATCCGCTTACTAATGACTTCTCCGTCCACTTCCGCCCGCACGATGTACGTTCCGGCTGGCAGGCCCGCCATGTTCCACACATAGCTTCCCGTAACGCGGAAGCTCGCCACTTCGCGGCCAAGGATATCGAAGATTTCGACCGTCGCTTCAGGTGCACCTGCCAGCGAAATGGAGGCAATACCGGAGGTTGGATTTGGCAGTATCGACAACGCAGCCTTAGGTTGTGATGGTGCAGAAGCAACATCGGATGCGATGCCATATCCAATAAGTAGGGAGGTATCTTTAATCTGGTGTTCGTAAATGCCTTTGATATTCGTTCCCCAACTCATTTCAGAAGTGTTCGGTCCCGCATGCGAAGGATGGAAGCAGAAACGTAAGGTATTCACGGCGCCATCCGGTTTGATAGTATCTGGTACACCACCTTCGAATGTGAAATCTGGGTTTTGGCCGAATACCCAGTTTTCATCAAGGATCAGGTTTGCATTGCCAACGTTCCGGACTCTGAGATCACGGCAGACCGTATCGCCAATCCGAACATTACCAAAGTCAATATCATCGGCGATAATGATTGGTGTCCTTCCTCGACCTATGATACCAATAGAGTCATCGATGCAAGAGGTAGTCAAGAGAATGGTATCGAAATGGACATTCGTGTCGCTCGCTACATAAGAGATGTTAAATACGACGGAATCCCCAGCTTTGAGCCATGCCGGGAGTGTTGGAACAGTCGTAAGGCTTAAGCTGCCGGTGGTGTCATGTCCAGCCCATTTTGCTGGGGTTACATACAGCGAATCGGTGCTACCGGTTGCCGTAACATGGAATGTAACGGTAGAGCTTTCCAACTTAGTCACCAACACGTCTGGGAAGGAAACACGCTTCTGTGAGAGTGAAACTCGCGGTGGCAGATAGTGCAGAAGAATGACTGTATCATTACCGGAGCAATCCACAACGAATAATGCGGCGAATGCGCTGTCGTTCGGGTTATCTACCTGAATCTGCACGTCCAAGCTCGTCTGGCCGACTTCGAATGGCGGAAGCGTTGGATCGTTCGGGTACATACGGCAATTCCTGCTAACATACGCCGGCCTTGTGACAAAGCCGTCAGGATCATTCAGGAGCTTAACATCTGCAATTCCTCCGCCCGTCCCGCCTTCGTGGAGGAGCACATTCCACTCGCCACAGCTTGGAGTGATAGTAGCTTGCGGAGGATTGGGTTGGGCGTGGGAACCATAGCTCTGTCCGGTAGGGGCTCCATAGCCCCAAATATCGTTATCGAGCGTCTCGGTGCGGCCATAAGAATAGCACACGAATGGCGTATTCCCGCTAATAATATAACTTGCCGAAGACAGCTTGAACGTCAGGCCTACCAATTCCGGATGTCTTGGAATAGTATATCGTTCCAAAGCATCGTAGGATTGCAGTGCGCTTGGCGAAACTCCGTTCTTCCAAATGAATATATTTTTTAGGGAGTCCTTATTGGTTATAATGTTGATGAATTGGTAACCATTATAAATAGAATTGAACGGCACCATGAAGGCGGTGCTCATCTTCCAATGATCGATTGGGACGAGATCGATCTCACTCTCGGAGCGATAGCTGGTCTCCTGAAGAGCACTTCCTGAGCCTTGGAAGTAGGTGTACTGGACTGCGCAGAACTTTTTCAAATTGCCTGAGACGTCCAACGAATTGGCATCGGTCAGCAAATCTATGGGGTCCGTGATGTTGTCGAATTGCATCGCGGGCAAGCCATAAAGGCCTACATGGTTCGGTCCCCATTGATCACTCGGATTTTGCCAATAATTCATAGTCATACCCTTAGGGTCGTCTGTAAAGACGCGGTACATATCGCCATCGCCTGCGATGGTGACATCGGTGCTCGAAGCGGGCATCGTCGGAATGGAAGGATAATCCGTTCCCCAATCGGCTACTGGAGTCATTTCCTGGACAAGTTCATTGCGGATATCCAGGGTAAGGCCAGTCCAATATCCATAGGGGTAACCAATCATCGCGCGTTCCTGCCCACCAAGCACAGCAACCGGCTTGTTTGCAACGACAGTGGAACCGGATTCATCCTGGGAAATGTCCTGGCAGCTCGATCGGACCCAATAGATTTGTCCGCGGTTCAGTAAAATCGATACTGGATGAGGACTACCATTTGCTCCAGCGCCACTATTTACTCCTACCACACCAGACTTGGTTGTCGAATTAGGCACGAACGTTACAGTTGTACTATCGTAAGGCGCAATGATCATAAACTCCGAACTGGAAGAATCGTGAGTTACAAACCCAGGATCGTCGGGGTTGTCGTTATACGCAGCAACCACATAGTTCTTTCCGAGCGCGGCAGTCGGAATTGCCTGATACAGACTGCCATTGTTCGAACCATCCGTATAGACTTGCACGCTCACCGGATAAGTCGAATGGATGTGACATGCCTTGTACTCCGCTACTTCTCCCGGATAGGAGGGAGCCATGCTGGCGGTATCGATCATGAACTGCAGGCTCATTCCTTTATTCAGGACATGCGTTGATCCACCCAGCTCATGGCTTCCCGTCGAGAGATTCGTTACGTTGGGTGCAAAGTAATCGATATGAACCGAATTGTTATTGAAGAGTGAGCTGATAAGGATATACTGATGGCCATGGATCGAATAAGGGCTCGTTGGAGCGATGCCGGGCATCAGTCCCACAAAAAAATCCGTTCCTTCGGAATTAATGCCGTGCTGTGCTCGAGCGATGGTCCCCGCAGCGATGCTGAAAATCGCGAATGTGAAGCCCAGCAATAAAGTGTGGAACCGACCAATACGAATGGAATTCGAAATGTTCATGGTTTTTGTCATAAGCGGAAGTTAATGCCGAAGGAGCTAGCGCAAAGGGTCTTCTCTAATTAGAAGACCATCGAAGGAGGAAAAGGTAACCGGGAATCTGGGAAATTCTATGAATTTCCTTAGAATTCATCCTATTCCCTCACGATCTGCTATGAATAAGAACGCGCAATCTCGACCGGGTTACAAGGAATTTTCCCGCGATTGTCAGATCAAGA
>JAKAIL010000083.1 GCA_021825235.1 Bacteroidota bacterium
AGGTTTGAAAACGTTGGAGCTCGGACTTTTACGCGCCACGGCTTTACATCGCCTTTAGAGACGATATAAAATCCCAGTTCACCACGCGGCGTTTCTGTCCGGGAAAAGATTTCCCCTTCCGGGGGTTTGAGCCGTTTGGGAATCGCCGATTGCACATCGGTGGTATCCTGCTCCGGATATTGCTCCAAAACCTGCTCGATGATGTTCAGCGATTGCTCCCATTCCTGCATACGCACCCAATGCCGATTGAAGGAATCACCTAATTCCCCTCGATCAGTGGAACCAATTGCTACGTCAAAATCGAAGCGATCGTAGATCGAATAAGGATCGTTTTTACGTACATCCCATTTCACCCCGCAGGCACGAAGCATCGGTCCCGATGCACCGCCATTCACAGCCACCTGTGCATCGAGCACGCCAATCCCGGCCGTGCGTTGGACGAAGATATGATTAAAAGTCAGGAGATCGTTGATTTCCTTATGCGTTGCGCGAGAACGTTTCACAAATTCGCGGCACATCGGTAATACATCGGGATGGAGGTCGTGCGAAAGACCGCCTACCCACATATAATTATAAAGGAATCGGGCGCCGCAGGTCTTCTCGAACATTTCGATGATGGTCTCGCGATCGCGAAAGCAATACAGAAACGGAGTGAACGCACCGGAATCCATTCCAAAGGTTCCGATGGCAATCAGATGCGATGCGATCCTCTGAAGCTCCGCGAACAGCACGCGGATATACTCTACTTTCTCTGGAACTTCGATATTCATCATCCGCTCCACCGCCGTCACATACCCATGCTCGCTGCTCATTGCAGCAATATAGTCCATTCGATCGACATACGGAATAACTTGCGGATAGGTCATGTGCTCCGCGTGCTTCTCAAAGCATCGGTGCAGATAACCGACATGCGGAATGACATCCACCACCACTTCCCCATCGAGCACCACTTCCAGCCGAAGGACACCGTGCGTCGAAGGGTGCTGCGGCCCGATATTCAGCACCATCTCTTCGGTGTGAAGGCGTTTCGGTTCCATCTGTTCCGGCACATGGACCGGCGCGCTCGCATGAAGCGGGGAATGGCTAACGGTGAAGGGATCGAGAGTTTCCGGCATTAGTAGGGCACCTTCATTCCATGATAAAAATCGGGTTCCTTGAAGTCCTTGCGTAACGGATGACCGGGATAATCCTCGTCCAAAAGGATGCGGCGATGGTCCGGGTGTCCTTCGAAATGAATGCCCATCATATCCCATGCTTCACGCTCCTGCCAGTTGGCGTGTAACCAAACCTCGGTTACAGATGGAACCCGAGCCGCTTCGGCTGAAACCGTTATCTTAAGCCCAAGTTGGTGGCTATGCTTTGTGGACTCGATATGATATACAACCGAGAGCGATCCATCTCCATTATCCACAGAGGAAATAAGCAGCAGGCTATCGAACGAAAGCACCGGATCATCCCGAAGAAAGAATGCAAGGTTGCGTAATACTGCCACGTTTGCAACCTCCAAATAGGAACCCATTCGTTGCTGATAGGGATTATCGGAATTCGATGCGCGCCATGCGCCAAGGCTTTCACCAAAGGTAATGCGGAGCCGTTCGATTATTTCGGGTTGCGTCATAGTCAATTCGAGAAATTCATTTCACCGAAATAATCCGGGTCCTTTTGGCGGATTTTTTCCTGGAGCTTCAGCAGTCCCTCCAACAATGCCTCCGGCCTCGGCGGACAGCCCGGCACATAAACATCCACCGGGATAACACGGTCCACTCCTTTCAGCACATGGTAACCATATTCCCAATAGGGGCCACCGCAATTCGAACAATTTCCCATGGAGATAACATATTTCGGATCCGCCATTTGCTCGTACAGCATTTTGATGCGGCTGGCCATTTTAAGCGTAACCGTACCCGATATAATGATGACATCCGATTGCCGTGGGCTGGGTCGTGGAATCACTCCAAATCGCATCATATCATAATGCGAGGCAGAGGTCGCCATCATTTCGATGGCGCAACATGCCAGCCCAAAGCTCATCTGCCACAAGCTCGAAAGTCGCGACCAATCGAAGAGTGTGTCTAAGCTTGTGACAATAATATTTCCTTCGCCCGTTTTATCCTCGGGAAGGACCGGCAGTTCCAAATGATCTAAAAATCCCATTGCTCTTGTAGCACATGCCTTCAGGCCACGGTGTGAAGGGATTTACTCTCCTGATTCCGCATGGGGTGGAGGTCAGGGGTATGAATAACGACGACATCCTTGAGCCGGGCAACAAAAGGCTTGGGCCGCACCCAATCCAAGTCCCCTTTTGCCCATACGTAAATATATCCCACGAGTAAAATTCCCACGAAGGTAAACATTTCGCCAACGGCGATCCAGCCCATGGGCTTGAATACTACCGCCCACGGAAACAGGAACAGGATTTCGACATCGAACAAAATAAAAATCAGGGCAACGACGTAGTATCGAACATTGAACTTTACCCACGATGCGCCGATGGTATCTTCACCACACTCATAGCTCGATAGCTTAAACTTATTCGGGTTCCGAGGCCGGAGCAGTTTGCTCGTAACCAATCCACCCGCAACGAATAGTACCGCGAGTATGAGAAATGCAAAGACGTGGCTGAACTCCGTAAGCAATGTCTGAACCTGGATTTGGGATGATTCTATAGATTAATGAGATTGTGCGACAAAAACCGATGCATTCGCCCCCCGAAAAATAATGCGCAACAGATAAACGAATTTTCCTTTATGTAAATTCTCTTTCCGATCCTATTCATCTCTTAAAATCTCCCCAATTCCAGGTTCCGACTTACCGCTTCATCTTCGGATCGAAGGCATCGCGCAAGCCATCGCCGAAAAGGTTAAAGGCGAAAACAGCAAGCATGATTGCGAAAGCCGGAAAAAGTGTGAGCCCCCAGTTCGTCCCAGCGGCAATAAAGCCATAACCATCGTGGATCATTTGTCCCCACGTGGAAGTCGGTGGCTGCACGCCAAGCCCGAGAAACGAAAGCGATGCTTCGTAAATGATCGCATTGGCGAACCCGGCGGTTGCAATAACGATAATCGGCCCCAGGGAATTAGGCAAAATGTGCCGGAAAATAGTCCGCTTATTCGAAAGGCCGAGTGCCTTTGTTGCTTCCACATATTCAGTTTCGCGCAATGCAAAAAATTGCCCGCGCACGATACGCGCCATATCTACCCACTCGGTAATACCAATCGCAATAACGGTTTGCCACAATCCTAACCCCAATGCGATAGAAAGCGCAATAATCAGCAGCAACGATGGAATGGACCAAACAACATTCGTAAACCACATAAGGCCATCGTCAATCCAGCGGCGGTAAAAGCCTGCGAGAGAACCGATGAGAATCCCAATAAGCAGGCTGCACATCTCCGCAAAGAATGCGACGGTTAACGATACGCGAGCTCCGTACATTAATCGAGAAAGGACATCGCGGCCATACCGATCGGTACCCAGATAATAGGTTGGGGTCTTGTGCCACTCCGTGGGCGAGTTCCCAGCCAAACGCGAGATCGGAATAGAGTGATCTCGCCCTTCGTCGGTCGTATAGATAACTCGGTCGCCTTGCACACGATATTCAACAATGGGGATGGGAACCGTAAGTGAGGTATCAACCTCGCTTTTGGAAAGCAGGACATTGCCTTGAAACCCAATCGGCTCCGTAGAATATTCCAGCACCTGCATGTTCGGATCGAACGGAGCAAGTTCCGGCGCAAAGATGGCAACAAACACGAGGAAAATGGTGATGAGCATACCGGCCATCGCCAGCCGGTTTCGTCGAAGCCTGCGCCAGGAATAATACCAAAGCGAGTGCGGCTGCTCCTTCAGCACCTGTTCATTTTCCGTTTTGCGGCGTTCGTGCTCCTCTTTCGTAAGCTGTGGAGGAATGGAACTACGTGCGAGCAATTCCGTTCGAATACTCTCTACCGCAGGCTGCACCTCTTGGATCGCTGCTGCTTCCGACTCATTGCTTCGATTGGTCCTTTCGCTCATATTGGAAGCACTGCTAACCTAATTTAACGCGCGGGTCCAGCCACGCATAAATAATATCCACCACAAAATTCACGACGACGAAAATGAGTGCCGAAAAAATGACGGTACCTTGAATGATTGGAAAATCGCTCCGAGTGATCGCGTCCACAGCCTGCAAGCCAATGCCCGGCCAGTTGAAAATGTACTCGATAAAATAAACGCCAACCAGGAGACCCGCTAACCATGCACTCACCGTTGTTACAACGGGATTGAGCGCATTGCGAAGCGCATGACGAAACACAATCGCCTTCCAGGGTGCGCCTTTCGCTTTGGCGGTACGAACGTAGTCGCTCGTCATCACCTCGAGCATACTGGACCGCGTTACGCGCGCAATAATGGAAACAGGTCGAAACGCCAGCACGACCATTGGAAGCACAAGGTATTCGATGTGCAACTCGCCTCCTTCCCACATATAACCGGAGACCGGAAGCCAGTCCAGCCAGGAGCCAAAGACCAGCATCGCAAGCAGGCCCATGACAAAAGAGGGAACGGATATTCCCACTAAAGCAAACAGCATAGATGCATTATCGAACAGGCTGTAGGACTTTATCGCGCTCACAATTCCGATCCCGATACCGACGATGGAGGCCAGGATCATGGAGCTAATCGCGAGTGTGGCGGTAGCGCCAAATCGGTCCCAGATGCTTGAAAGGACGGGACGATTCGACGTAAACGAGCGACCAAAATCCCCAGTCGCTGCATGCTCGACGAATCGTAAATACCGCTGCCAGGGAGGGAGATCGAGCCCCAACTCATGGCGAATTGCCGTCTGCGTGGCAATATCCGCGCGTTGCCCCATCATCATGCGCGATGGATCCGGCAGCAGATTCATGATAAAGAAAACGATCGTCACCACGCCGAACACGACGAGGACGGAATAAACAAGCCTCCGCACTACGAAAGAAACCATGGCGTGTGTGCAACAGAGCCGAGGACAAAAAAGTCAAAGAGTTTACGGCATTCTGTCCTCGCATCTTAGAAGCGAAGGCAGATGCCGTAGCTCAAATCAAGGAGATGATAATAATCGGAAGATGGGAGATCCCCAGAATAGCGCGTTAGCTCTTGTGTGCTCGTTAGAAAATGCAGTATCAGGTATGTATAATCCCCTGCCCACCCGGCACCGACGCCAAACACTGGGGAATGAGTTTCTGGTACATACCATCCAGCAGCCTGATAAGCCCCGAGAGGGCCGATGAATCCACCAGTATAATAACCTCCATAGGTAACACTGCCGCCAGATACCTCTGCAAAAAAATTGCGCGCAAAAAAATAACGGCCAGAGATGAGCCATGGAGTTAATCCCGATCCATCGAGCGCGCTTTCGGTGGAATAAAACAATTCATATCGCTTTTCGTAGTCGAGTCCAGCGCCGTACTCCAGAATCGCTTCGCTATTGCCGCCGAATCCGAATACATCGGAAAGTGAAGACGCGCTAACACCGAGTGAGCCCAGTAGGAGGACGGATGGCCGCTTACGGCCCGATGGCTCCCCAAGCCAATTCTTCGAAATTGCGTGGAACTCAGGTGAAGCATTGTGTCGTACATGGCACAAACAGCATTATAGTCATACCACTTGTTCGATAAGTCATCTAAGAAAAATCCCGTCCCGGCGCTAAGGACATCGAAGCCAATCCATGGGTAAACATGCTTCGCAAGCCCGACGCGCGCCGTATCGCCACGATATTCGAGATTCACGTTACTTATCCCCCCCATACTTCGGCGAAAAGTAAAGTTTGGAACCCTCGCTCCAGGTTGGTAGCACGCTTCCGTTTTGGTCAATGACTTGAGTTCCTGCGGGAGCAACTAATTCCGCTTTTGGAGGGGTATGACGCGAAAGCGTCATACAACCTCCAACTAGCAACGCGACCAATGAAATATAAAACTTCATAAGGATTTGTCGTGCGTACTCTAATCGCGCAACGAAGTTACAACATCAACAACGGTAATAATTATTACCCTATCAAGCGGGCAGAATCGGAAGCTTTAATGCGCGTGACTTAAAAGTATCTTCTTCCGGATGTTCGAGATAGTGCATTACTTCTTCCCAGGAACCGTGAAAGATCGCCATGGGCCGGCCGCCAAGTTTGCGCTGAAGGCCAAGTGGGGTTTCATCATCTAAAAACACATCCTCTTCATTTAGCACATTTGGCGGAAGCAGCAGAAGATCGGTCTCTGGCAAATTCGCAAAATGATGTTGGAAGCTGCCGCCGGAAAGCAGACCTGTAACCGTAACATCCGGCCCATATAGCCGATTAAGCACAACTTCCAAATGCACATTCAAATTCGGTATTCGTTCGAGCAGCGGGACAATGTCAGTTCGCATAAACCCGCTGGCAAGCGTAGCCGTGGCGAGTGTTAAGTGCCGTGGCTCACGAAGAGGTAACTTTTCTAGTGTCTGTACTTCACGGCGCGTTTCTTCGATAAAATCGCGGACCATCCCCACGCCATTTTCGAGCTGCGGAAACCCATCATACCAATCTTCATCGGGAACGGGCTCCTCCGCGATGAGAAACCACTCGTCCGATAGATAAAGCCAGTTTGTTCCACGCTCCCTTCGAAAGCGGCGTTGCAAGTCGTGGACAAAATGGACCATGTTGGACGCGTACTCTTTGTCGATCTGCTTCAAATCAGTCAAACCGGTCCGGTGACTGGTTAACCCCACCGGAACGATGGCCATCGTTTGCACCGATAGACCAAGACCGTAAATATCTTCTATGGTTCGTTTCAAGCTCTCACCATCATTAATGCCGGGACACAATACGATCTGCGTATGCAGCCAAATATCGTTCTCCGTGAGATAGCGAAGCTTATCCATAATGTGATCGTCCTTCCGAAGGCGCATGAGCTTCTTGCGAACTTCGAGATCGGTCGAGTGCACGCTGACATATTGGGGCATCAGGCGCTGCCGAACGATTCGCTCCAACGATTTCGGTCCCACGTTCGTCATCGTATTGAAATTACCGAAGAGATGGCTGAAACGATAATCGCCATCGCGAAAATAAAGCGCCTTCCGCAAACCTTCAGGATTCTGATCCACAAAGCAAAAGACACAATCGTTACCACAGGCTGTCATCTTCATCGTCTCCACGGCGAAGCCGATTTCTTGGTCGTGCTCTTTCTCCACATCGAGGACCGTCCGCTCTCCGCCCAAATAGAGTTCCAGCTCTATGGATTCGCCGGGCATGTTGAACTTCACATCCAGCTCATCGTGGACCGGCTCACCGTTCATGCACAGAAGCTCGTCTCCGGGCTTAATTCCCAGCTCATCGGCTATCGAACCGGACTCAACGGTGGTAATACGGATGCTCATTCCAAGTGGTTTTGTTTCTACGTTACGCAGAACTCGCTTCGCCCTGTTCTGCTTCGACCAAAAGGTCAGGTCGCCGCATTGGGTTCCGGATGTAGCCTAAAGCGGAAATCAGTCCAACAATCGCCAGCGGCAAAAGGAATGGATCCACTTTCAATATCCGGTGTCGTGATTGCACGAAAAAGATCGCCGAAACAAGTGTGGAATAAATAAAGACGGTAATAAACAGTGATTGCAGCTTCGGATTTCGGATTGCATTTAAACCGTAAAGCCCGAAGAGAAGCATGAGAACACCGAAGATCTTAAACATCAGAGCATCCCGCTGGAACGTATAGTGGAACTGTTCTCCCATAATAGGCCGGCCAAACCAATGGTACCATGCCTTCTTCAAATCGAGAATAAACACTTTGCCGGGATGAGCCAGAATCCATTGTTCGGATATTTTGAGCCGCAGCCGGTCCACATCGATCTGGTCATGCGTTTTGGAATATTCGGCAATTTCGGAGAAGTCTTGCCTGCTTTCCGGCGTCGCAGGAAGCTCGCTGAACTCGCCCGTCGCAACCGGATTGTTTCCTTCATACAGATTCATCCCGGCATTCGCGCTAACGAGAACGAACTTGTGGAAGAGCATATAATTCCGGATGGTCCAGGGCGAAACAATTACGAGCGAAAGGATTGCTGCGACAGCGATTCCTTTGACCGTGGCGAATGAACGATTCCATAAAACGATCAAAATGGAAAAGAGTACCGCACCCAACGCAATATCGGGGCGGAGCAACATTTGAATTCCAATTAGAATCCCAAACCAAATCCATTGCCTGAGTGAGGGAAACACAAGGAGCAGATACACGCACTCGACCGTCAGTGCAAGCAATACCAGATTGAGCGAATTAGGATCGAGCGTGTAGGATAGAATCCAAAAGGGAACGTAGAAGCTGAGCACGGCAAAGGAAAGAAGTGCGACACTCGATGACGTAAATCTCCGGAAAAACCGATACACGACAAAACATCCAGCTTGCAAAAAAAGCAGGTTCATGACCTGAATTGCACGCTCACCCCACGGAAAATAAAGGAATGGAACCTGAAGATAGACATAGAGCGGAGTTACATAGCAAGTTGGCCCAATCGGCGTCGTTATAGGATACGCAAAAACATACCCCTTGCTTGCAACGATATTTTTTGCAACGAGGAATGGCTCACCATAAAAATTCGGAGCACGCAAATTCAAAAGCTGAAATCCGAAGGCAACCCCAGCAATTACGAGAAGTAATCGCCGCTCGCCAATGCGAGATATGAATCTGCTGAAGCGATTACTCACAGGATTTTGAGCAGCACTTCCTCTCTACGGGTTCCCAACACCTGAAGCGGTTCAGCCTGAATCGTGTCTCCCTTCATTTCCATGAGACGCGCGCGTACCAGTTCAGCATCATTCGGTACGGCCTGTGAAAGTCGCACTCTAACATAGTTTTCGCTGTATCCTTCGCCGTTCGGTTCGAGAAGAATATCCGCTTCCTTTCCGAGTTGCAAAGCATAGAAAGCATTACGTTTCTTGTCTGAAACCGTACGGAGCACTCGCGTGCGTTCGCGGCGAACGTGGATCGGCACTTGATCCGGCATCGAAGCCGCCACGGTTCCCGGACGCTCGCTATAGGTAAATGCATGCAGATACGTCAGATCAAGCGAATTGATAAGCTCGGTAGAATCGCGAAAGTCCGCATCGGTCTCGCCCGGAAATCCGGCAATGACATCCGCACCGATTGCCGCATCCGGCATAATAGCTTTAATCCGTTCGATCCTGCGTTGGTATAATTCCGGTTGATAACGCCGGCGCATTGTACGAAGGATTTTAGACGAACCGCTCTGTAGCGGAATATGGAAATGCGGGCAAAATTTGCAGGATGTCGCAACCAATTCTATGATTTCGTCTGTAAGCAGATTCGGCTCGATGGAACTGATACGAATGCGTGCGGTAATTTCCGACTCGGAATCAATCGCTTTAGCAAGCTCGAAAAAGCTCGTGCCGGTCTTATGACCAAAGTCTCCCACATTTACACCGGAAAGCACGATCTCCCGGAATCCTTCCTCACAAAGCCTGCGCGCGCGAGATAGAATATCATCAACACGGGCCGACCGCGAAGTGCCACGGGCTTTGGGAATGGTACAGAAGGAACAGGAATAATCGCACCCGTCCTGCACTTTGAGGAATGCTCGCGTGCGGCTATCCCCCTCCGCTGTTTCTGCAAAATGGAAATCGCTGGACTCGCCAATCTCGGAAACCACGACTCTCGGTCCATCCGATTTCCTGAGACCCACAGCATATTTGCTCACCTCCAGCTTTTCTTTTGTGCCGAGCACTAAGTCCACCCCGTCGATGCTGGCGATTTCTTCCGGACGGAGTTGGGCATAGCAGCCAGTTACGATTACAGAAGTATCGGGAGCATTCCGCAGCACGCGCCGGACAATTTGCCGGCACTCTCGCTCCGCGTTTTCCGTCACGGAGCAGGTATTGAGCACAAAGACATCACTCCGCTCCCCAAATAGTACCAGTTCAGCTCCGGCAGCCACAAAGGATTCGGCAATCTGCGACGTCTCGGCATAATTCAGCTTACACCCGAGAGTGTGTACTGAAACGCGGGGTGTTCCGTTTGCTGGCGGCATAATGGCTGCCGAACGCCCTCCCTTACGATTTTGTGCCACAGGGCGGAATTTCATTCCACTTCCCTTAGTTTTCCCGCCGCTGTTCGGGCAATGATGAATTATGAATGATGTGGGCAAGAAATTTACGAACTCATTTATATCATCATTCATAATTCATCATTCATCGATATTACCCCGGGCCCTTAGCTCAGTTGGTCAGAGCAGTCGACTCATAATCGATTGGTCGCAGGTTCAAGTCCTGCAGGGCCCACGAATTTAGTTAAGAATTAGGAGTTAAGTAAGAATTAAGAGTTAAGAATGAAAAATCGTGGAAAGTGTGCCTCGCACATTATACTCCTCGCCTGAATGATTGAAAAGGATCCTGAATATCCATTGAATCCTGGGCATCGTGGTTCTGACCATGAACGCTGGATGCGGCAAGCTTTAGCGGAAGCGATACGCGCGTATGAGTTGGACGAAGTTCCCATTGGCTGTGTCATTGTGCAGGAAGGACGAATCATTGCCCGCGGACACAACCTTACGGAGCAACTGAAGGACTCCACCGCACATGCGGAAATGATAGCTATCACAAGCGCGAGTGCAACGATAGAATCTCGCTATCTCACCAATACTACGCTGTATGTCACCATTGAGCCATGCTCAATGTGCGCGGGCGCTATTGTGCTGGCGAGAATTCCGCGCCTGGTCTTCGGCGCGTATGATATAAAAGCCGGCGCCTGCGGTACACTCTATAATATTCCCCAGGATAAACAGCTAAACCATCAAGTCGAAATCATTCCGGGAGTACTGGACGCCGAATGCGCAGGGCTTGTGCAAGAGTATTTTCAAAATCAGCGAAAAGTTTGAACCGGGATTACGCGGATTGGATGGATTCTCAAGGGTAGCTAACTCTGATTGCGGAATCATGTTGATCTAATGACGCTTGATGCTTGGATCTTTTACGGTTTGGCAAGAGTAATCCTGAAAATCCATCCAATCCACGTAATCCGGTTTAGAATGCCCGCTGCAACCGAAAAATCACTCGCGGATCGGCTTTAATATCCGTCCGCCAGGCGGCACCGACCTGTATTCCATCCGTCCAGCCTAAGCCAACGCCGACATTATACCAAATAGACGAGACGCCGCTAAATTGAAATCCCTGAAAAATCGAAGCTCCATCCGCGGCGATTCCCATCTTCGCAAAATCATTATAGATAACCAGATTGAAATCCGGCGAATGGAAGAAGGACGATAACGCTACGAGATTAATACGGATTTCGGTGTTCAGCAGTAACATTCGGTTCCCCCCTATCGACTTTCGATATAAAGCCGGAAGCGAACCCGGCCCACCAAGGAACTCGAGCTCTTGCTCAATCATATCTCCAGTCGTTGCTTCGAACCGGAACCGGCTATCAAAACTAAGTCCATTCAGAATTGGATGAAAACAACGGGCATCGAGCAGATATCGGTTAAAGCCAAAATCCGAGCCGGGCATGTGGCCGAGTTCCACCTGGGCGAGCGTGCTGTGCCCCTTTAGTTGCTCCATGGTTACCGAATCACCAAAGAGGTTTGTCGTTTCTATCCTTCGCGTGTGAACATGTTCTTCTTGCGCAGAGATCGCCAGGGAGTTCATCTGTCCTTCGGCCACTGGCGGATTCGGTGGAAGCACTTTATTCCCACCAAATCTGCCATAAAACACATTTTGTGGAAGCGACTCATAGTGATCACTGCGCCAATCGAACCGAAGCTCGGTATTCCGCATAGGACGGAATGCAACGTACCCATCCCATCCGGCAAGTTTGTAGTAATCGCGAAAATCTTCGCGCGAGAAAAATGCGTCAAGGGCATTCTCCAGCCGACTTACGCGCCAGGCATCATCCGTGGCAGTGACATTGTGAAGCTCCGCACCGACGGCAATCGTCGGGATCCCGCGCATCACATGTTTATAGCTCGTGTCATCTTCGCGGTCCTCATTGGTATCCTTATCCTGGAACTTGCGAAGTGGCAGACGGAACTCTCCACCCAATCGGTATTCCCATCGTTTCGAAGCAAAGCCATATCCAACCCCTCCGTTAAAGCCCAGTTCATCGTGTGGCCCGAGATCGACCATGGTTGGAGTTCCTAACCCCAGGAAAAAGCCCGTCACCCGGTTAAAGTCAATCAGTGAAAAGTCTTCGAGATATGGGACGTGCCTGCCTTTCGGAGCCGAAAGAATATACGGGTGTTTATGCTGGCCGAAGCTCAGCTCTCCGTTATTAAAATTGAACTGGAGTGTGTCGCTCTCCGAAGATGAATCGCGCTTCGTGGAATCGGCCACCATGGAATCGACCATCGGCGTATCGAGCACCACGTGAGGCAGCGAAAAAGCCGCAGGGACGGCAGCATCGTAAAGCGATGTCCTCGCTGGCGCAGGTGTGAGAAACAAAAGGGCGCTTAGAAGTCGAATCATAGAAGTACCAAAGAAAGTGCAAGAAAAATTCTGGAGATTTGTGATTTCTAACAGAATCACGTTAAGCAAAGTGCTTCCATTTTTTCCGGTCTATGCTAAGGAGACATAAAGCGTAGCAAAAGTCGCAAATCAGGAGAATAACGCAAATTGAAACATCGCGCCAATCGACATCGTAAGGCTTAAACGCTGAATCTCAGCCAATTTTTATGTCCGAGTCCAAGGTCTTTCTCCGGGGCTCGGATTTTACCTTTGCGTTAGAGACCGCCGCTACCCTGTGATGTTGGAAACTCCACAGCCAGATTCCGATGGGCCACCAAAACCGCCGTTCGCTCCAAACCGGAGGCGAAAACCATGGTGGCTATGGCTACTGGTGCACCCCTCCTGGCGCATTGCTGCACTGGTCCTTGCTTTTGCTCTGGTGGGTGCGATTGCGGGAGTTGCACTCGAACGCTACTCCACAATTCACATCCCTCGATGGGGCAAGGAGCAGAGTCTCGTCTTCAATCTCGATGTCCCTTACGGCTCCGTCAATCTCCTCGGTGGAAGCAGCCCCAACGATGTAGCAACGGTTGAAACACTCGCCGAAGATGCCGATACCCACAATTTTCAATGGAGTTATAGCTTGCGAAATAAGACGGTCGGGGTATTGCACATTGGCATCGGCACCGATGAAGGAATGAACGGCGTTCCGCCCATTGCGATGAATTATGCCAATTCCGGATTTTCACTCGCGAGTTCGCCGCTGCCCCAGTCGGATATGGGCTCCACTCGAAATGAGGGATTCTTTTACGGGCAACTACCGCCCATTCCTGGCACGTATGGCTTTGTAGTTTGTATTCCAGGCAGATCTGTTTCCACCGACGCTGGTAATCTGGTCGAGACTCCGTTCCCAGCGGGTACAGAGATTTTCCTGAACCGGACCTTACCAATTGATTTAAGCGCAAATCTTGGCTTTGGCCAGTCCAAACTCGATCTAAGCGGACTTCCACTCATGAGTGCCGCAATCGAAACAGGGGCTTCACAGGCTTTTATCTTCTGCAATTCCGAGAATCCCGAGCCCCTCCGAACCTGCAGCATTCGCGCCGGCATGGGACCCTGCACCTTCCTCGGAATTTCGAACTTAAATGCGTATCATTTTACCTTCCATGGCGCCGTGGGAAGCTATCATTTGGGATTTGAAGGCAAGCTTCTCCACAATCTCGATGCATCAGTGGAACTCGGTGTCGGGTTCTGTACCATTTCCATTCCGCCCACTGCCTGCCGTGTACAGATATTCTATGATGAGGGATTTTTGAGTTCTTATTCATTCTCAGGGTTAGCACGCCAGCATGATGGTTATGCGACGAGCCCGGGATTTAATTACTCCAACAGCCCGATCCTTACCCTTCATCTTTCGAGTACCGCAGGCAGAATTTCGGTCGAATATCACTGATTTTTCAAAGGAAGTACACAATCCAAAAAACGAACCGAGGTTCACCATTTGCGGTTGTGCAATTTCTGCGGCGAGTATTGCCGCGTTACACCATATAATTAATCAATCCGCCTGATGTCATACCTTTTTACCTCCGAGTCGGTCTCTGAAGGCCATCCGGATAAAGTAGCCGATCAAATTTCCGATGCCGTCTTGGACGCACTCCTTGCGCAGGACCCCAATTCGCGCGTTGCTTGCGAAACGTTCGTTACCACCGGCCTCGTCGTTGTTGGCGGTGAAGTAACGACCAATGCGTATGTCAATGTCGAGGAAGTGGCCCGCGAAGTTATTGCGCGTATCGGGTACACCAAGGCGGAATACCGTTTCGATTATGCAAGCTGCGGCGTGCTCACCTCGATTCATTCCCAATCGCCCGATATTGCGATGGGTGTGGATACCGGCGGCGCCGGCGATCAAGGGATGATGTTCGGCTATGCCACGGACGAAACACCGGAATACATGCCCGCAGCCCTGCTCTATGCGCATAAGCTGGTCGAGCGCCTCTCGGAGCTTCGTAAGAAGCACCCAAAACTCATGCCCTACCTTCGTCCGGACGCCAAAAGCCAGGTAACGATTGAGTACGATGGCCGCGAAATT
>JAKAIL010000322.1 GCA_021825235.1 Bacteroidota bacterium
ATGGCCGCGAAATTCAAAGAGTTCACACCGTCGTCATTTCCACCCAGCACGATCCGAATGTAACGCAGGCCCAGATTCGCGCCGACGTCATCGAGCATGTGATCGATCATGTTATTCCGAAGAACTTGCGCGATAAAGACATGATTATCCACGTCAATCCCACCGGCATGTTCGAGATCGGCGGACCGCACGGCGATACCGGACTCACTGGCCGCAAGATTATCGTAGATACCTATGGTGGCCGCGCCCCACACGGTGGCGGCGCCTTTTCCGGAAAAGATCCCTCGAAGGTCGATCGCTCTGCAGCCTATGCCGCGCGGCATGTTGCGAAGAATATCGTCGCTGCCGGACTGGCGAATGAATGCACCGTGCAGCTTGCTTATGCCATCGGCGTGGCCGAGCCAGTCTCGATCAATGTGGATACCAACGGCACCGGAAAACTTCCCGATACGGAGCTTGCCGAGATGGTCCGCCGAACGGTCGATCTCACGCCGCGTGGAATTATTTCACGGCTCGACCTTCGGCGCCCAATCTACCAGGCCACCGCCGCCTATGGCCACTTCGGCCGTGACGAGTTTAGCTGGGAGAAGATGGACCTGGTCGAGGACTTCCAGAATGCCACTTCGAAGGCATACGCCAAGAATGGGCACGCGGCGGTTGCGGTATAAAGGAGAGAGACTGTGAAACGACTTGAAATAGACGATCGAACCTTCGCGCGTGCAGAGCAACAGGCGCGCGCGTTGCGAGTTTCACTGGTGGAATATGTGCGAAGTCTTGTTGAGCACGCAAAGTCCTCGCATCCCTCGGCAGCAAATCCGATCGGCTTGTTTGCAGATCGTCCGGAAATCATCGACGAAATGATGATGGATGTCCAGCATACCCGCAGCTTACCAATTCGTGTTTACGATGCGTAAAGTCCTGCTGGACACCGATATTTTTTCCGAAGTTCTAAAAGGGAAGGACCCATTCGTTGCAGATGCAGCAAGCGAATACTTAGTTGAACATGGAGTACTTACTCTTTCTGTTGCAACCGTTCTCGAAGTTTCGAAAGGTCTCTATCGTACCCGTCATCCGGACGTTATCCCGGCCTTACTGGAAATCTTCGAAGCACATGAGATTTTGGATGTAACTTCGGCGGAAGGTCAGCTCGCCGGACACATTCTTGCCGAGTTGGAAAGAACCGGACAACCGCTCGGCGTAATCGATCCTATTATCGCTGCGACTGCCATCTCATATCGGCTACCGCTCATCACAGGGAATGAGCGGCATTTTCAAAGGATATGCGACCTTGGCTTCCAACTCGAAATCAGCAACTGGCGAAGAAAACAAGCTTAAAGAGACGGTAGGGTACGCAAAATTTCGGAATTATTGACTTTGGCACCCGGTTCGATTCGGCACGAAGATGCGATATCTCGCTTTCGTGTTACTGCTCCCCGTCGCCGGTTGCCTCTGGTCATCCGAGGTAAACACCGGCGTTAGACTGTACAATGGCCCGTCCGCGACAGTCGACGTGGAAGTCGATTCGGCTCGCTCACTTTCCGGCGCGGGATATTTCTGGGAATATGTCTATCCGAATACTCGCGATTCCGTTCAGGATATTATCGTTAATGGCACCCTTGTATGGTCCGCTTCGCCTTACTTCATTGATAGCCTTGCGCCGTACCACTTGAATGGGGAAAGGAATACAGTAACTATCGTGTGGCCACATGTATCGAAGACGGATACAGAATCTATCTCTGACACCGGCTTTCGCATTCTTTCGCCCAGTCCGGGCGATTCCATTATTCGTTCTAACGGCTTAACACTCACCTATGCCGCACTCCATGGGGCATGGGGCAAGTATGTGGAACTTGCGGACGGTTTGGATAGCTTAGAGTTTTCACTCGATTCGACTGGAACCCTCGTAATCCGGAACACGAGCCTCATGAAGTTACATGGTTCCCTCCTCCGAATTCGGTTGAATGCTTATACAAACCAATTCGATTTTGATCCTCAAAACTTTTATTCCACATGGGTCTTTTCGGATATAAGTAACGAGTATCCGCTCAAATAGCCATGCAGAAATCCTATTGGCCATTCGTCTCGCGCTTAGCAATTGTTGCCGTCCTATATCCGTGGCTTGTGAGTTTCGATGCGCCGGGCGATTCTCTTAGTCATCAGCTCTCGCTCTATGGTTCTGATGGCAGTTACACACTTGTAGGTCGGGATTGTTCGAACCACATTACATCGGAACTTCCCGTCGCATTTTCGGAAGAGCAACGAATTATGAGGCGCCAGTTGGGAATGAATGGGATTACAAACTGCGAGCGGGATACCTTCATAGTTCCTACGGGTACAATCTTCTGGCAGGCGATACGAGCGCCAATGCTTCAGCACAAAACCTGCTTTATGGCGGCGCCTCGCTGGAATTTGAAAAATCGTTTTGGGGAGTAGAGGCGGGAGCGCTTGCATTCAATCGGCGCATTTCGCTTGCAGACGATCCGGCGGCGCTCACGTATTCGCTCGGCCTTCGCCTTGGGTATCTCTCGGCATGGTATCTTAGCATGGGTATTCTAAATAGCGATCCCATCATCGGGAGCCGGCCGGCGTTCAATACTGGCGTGGGATTCGCATTAAACGAACCGAGCAACGCGACCATGGAACCCGGACATGTCTGGCTTGGCATTGGATACGGGCCACCGTTTTACAATGGCAAAAGCAGCATTTTTTCGTTCCCGTACGATGCCCTGATTTCCGGCGAGCTGGAAGTCCCAGCGTTTACGAACTGGCGCTTCACTCTCCGCGGCTCGGTCGATCCCAATGGTCAGGGGGGTGGATATATGTCCGGCGGAATAGGCTATCGGTGGTAATATCTAAATCGTCAGTGCCGCAAAAGTTTGGCTACCGGCGATGCATCTATTTACCGCCAACCCATAATCTCCCCATAAAGCGTTCCGCGCTCCCACTCAACACACTGATGGCACGTGCTAGGTTACGTTCACGAGCGGCCTCGGATTTTAGTCCCGCAAAGTAACGGAGTACTTCTTTCTTCCGGCTGGGACTGAGTTTGTTCCAGGCTTCCAATGCCCTCGGCTCGGCCTTGAGGCTGGCACGAAACCATTGCGGCATTGGGTGCATGGGACCGTTTTTGTA
>JAKAIL010000084.1 GCA_021825235.1 Bacteroidota bacterium
ATTACCCGCCCCCGCCGCCTCGAGTGCCTCGCAACGCTCGATGGTAAGTTGTGCCTCGGAATATCTTCGGGTTTGGAGATAGCACGTTGCGCTCGCCTTCGCATTCAGAAAGCGTTTGGACTTGTTCTCGAACTGCGGATATTGAGTTAAGAGCGCATCGGAGGCATCGGCAACGGCAAGGGCTGCCCGGTAATCCATCGCTAATTGGAGGCCATACCGCCGGAGTTGCAGCGCCGACCACTGAAGTTTGAATGTCCCGTATTCTTCGATAGCGGGCGCAAGTTCCTTGAGTGCCGCATCCGTTTCTTGCTTCAACCAGGGTTTCTCCGAACCGGACCGGGCAAAGGCGGCGATGATCCGGTCTTCCGCCATGTCCGCCATCTGAACTGCGCGGTGCAACTCGAGCGTGCGCATATATTCCGCCGAATAAGCTTCGAATTCTTTTGCATTTCCAGTAAGCGAAGCATCGTGGCGCAAGATGTCCAGCAATTGCAGCGCCGGCAGCCATTCCTCCAGTTCCCGCGCTTCTTCGATAAATTTTTCGGCGATATTCACCGCTACAAGGGAAGCACCCATAGCCCGGAGCGTTGTGGCAAGAAAAACTGACTTTCGAAGTTCGTTCAGCCGTTGGGCGTATTCTGAATAATTCTGGCGCTTTAGATCGAGTACGAAGACGAGGCGGTATAAATCTTCGATCAATTCCGAACGAATAATAGGGTAACGCTTACTATTAAAAGCTTTCGGAAGGTTCTTTAGGACCGCACGTTCACCCGCTTCCTCCGTTGAAACGATTGCCCGGTAAAGCTGCGCCGCCTGGGATTTCGATGATTCCTCCAGTTCGTGGAGCGACGTGAATTGCTGCTCCTTAGGTCCGAACCTCGAGATAATCCGGACCAACTCCTGGAGTCTCAAAAATGCTTTCGAAGATCGCTCATACATAGCAAATCACCCCCAAATCAGAAAAATCAGTGTAATCCAGGTTAGAAAGTGCCGTTTTTCGCTCATTTTGGAGGGCGAAAAAAACAGGGCAAAGTGAAATTGACTTTTTAGAGGCCGGCGGTTATTTTTGTGGAGTCAATTAACCAGTTGTAGTGGCGGGGTTTCCCCGCCTTCCCCGATAGCTCCTTCGAGGAAGGGCGCTGAGACCGCGCCACTACGGAAACCAACACTCATCATGTCAAAAATAACCCTGACTCTCGCGGCGTTCCTCGCAGTCCTCTTCCTCGTCCCTTCCGGTCCGGGAAGCGTGGCGGCGGGCGCACCGCAATCCTGTAACACATTCACCATAAATAACGCTTCCGCCCACGCCCTGGGAGATGTCACGATTTCCGACGGATCGGGCGGTGGGACCATCATAACCATTCCCGGCACCGGCACCTTCGACACCACGATCTGCTACACAGCCGTGGCGGTCGAAATCAATGGGCAATCGGTCGATTATCCGAATGCTGCTGTCGTAACCCTCGCCGATGGAAGTTCGGTGAAGGTCCAGTGGCAATCGACCAATCTTGTAGATGTCGTGGACGTGACCATAATTAATAAGCCGGTGCAATGATGCTACGCCATACCACACCTCAAAAAGTTTCAGGCCCGAAATGGCTCTCGCCATCTCAGGCCCGAAAAGTTATTTCAACCCTCGGTCGGGAAACCGGCCGAGAATTTCTTACACTTATTTAATACGACAACGAAACAAATAGTTTCGAAACTCGCGGTTTTAGCCGCAATGGCACTGCTTTGTTGTAGCGCCATATTCCTTAGCACGTCGGTGCGGGCGCAATGCCCGGATTGCGACTGCCCACCTCCTCCGATAGATGATGCACAGTACGATACCACTCCGATTCCGTGGCACGCGGCAGACACTTGCGTCGATCTTATAGGCGACGGCTGTCTGGAGAAAGTCTGTTACGTTTACCGTGTAACCAATCCTGACTCCACAAACTTCGACTATTGTGTTACTCAGGTTTGCTGGGACCCGAATTGCGAAGGCGCTTCGGATTCCACCCTTATCGACAGTGCGGGGAATTGGCTCATGCAGAATAATCCTCAACATTTCCCTACTGATACGTGCGTGGGAGGAGGTTGCGGCGGAAGAATCCAATGGAACGAAAGCTGGATTACCTGCTGGACCTACTGCTTCACAGGTACAGGAGGTAAGATGGCGACCGTTTGCCCGGACCACGGCTGGTGTATCGATGCGTATTGGGTATGTACAGACCCCATCACTCACCTCCGTAAGCTCTGTTATGATCGAAGTGTCCAAACCACTTGGCAATGCAACACGCCTCCGCCCGGTTTACCGTGCGAAGCGCCTTGCTGGGACCCATGGGGTGGATGTCCGTCATGGCAACTGCATTAACCCAGTTTGGAGTAGCGGCTGATAAAAACGTCGGCCGCTACTTTACTAAACCTATAGTGTTCTAAGGTATAGTAGTCATTTACATTTTTTTATCGTGAGAACATGATTCATCTCAGAAGTCTTCTCGTATTCGTTTTGTGCACGTGCTGTATACCGATTTCTTCGTATGCGCAATCTCATTGGTTGCATAAAAGCGCGTACGGCATTGGTGCTTACGGTTACGGCAGCATCGCCGCTGTCGATTCCGTAACCTCTGTATTAATCACAGGTGGGCCCGAAGCTGCTTTTACTCAGGACTACTGGCAATCTTTGAACTATATTTTTATTGATACTTCGTGGAGACAGATAGAGTACGAATATTCCGTAGCGGGCTTTGGATTTCTATCTCATAGACAATTGATTCTCGGTTGTAACGCGCCAGTGCTGAAGCCCAACAAAAGAGATAGCGTTCAGCCTTTCTCCCCTGGAGGGCACATCATTCGCTCCATGAATGCTGGAAAAACATGGACAGACCTTGCACTCAACTCCTTCGATACTACGAAGCTACTCAATAGGATTGTTGCGATGGCTGCGCTCGATAGCGGCCATCTTGCCATACTGATTGATAGCAACGATGATTCGCGGACCGATCATATTCTACTTTCCTCGGATGGTGGTCTTACTTGGCAATCCATATCATCTCCTCCATTTAATTATTGGTCGAGTCAAACTGGTTTTCCTCCGAACCCGGTGTTATCATACATTAAGCCGAGCACTTTCGTAGTGGCCGCAATGCAACAATATGGAAATAGTACCATTTACCGATCAACAGATCTTGGCACGACCTGGGATTCGGGGTTTGTTGCAAATAAAGTTATCACAAAATTTGCCTTTATTAATCCCCGCATCGGTTTTGCCTCGGGTGCTCTTTACGATTTAAGTGCCCAAACCGCGACCGCGATAATCGATAAAACGACCGATGGTGGCGTAACATGGTCGAATATTTACTCGAAATATGTGAGTGCGGCTGCTGCTGCCTTAAGCATTGCATTTGCTGACTCGCTACACGGTTTAGCGTGTGGAGGTGCCGGACTGATTCTACAAACTACGGACGGTGGCGCTACGTGGTCGCAAATGATCTCGGATTATACGGCTGATGCAGAAGGAAATGATTTGCTGAGCGATGTGGCGTATCCCGATACAAATCATGCAATGATTGCCTCTTCGGACGGCAGCGTGTTGGTTTATCAGCCGAATGGGAATTTAAGCCTACCTAACATCACGTATCCACTGTTCAGTACTCCCGCTACGCCTCGCACGTTTGATGTTACCTGGGATCCGGTTCCGGGGGCTACGCGGTACTGGATCCGAATTACAGGCTCGATTTTGCACATAAATGACACGGTCGTGGTGGACGACTCCAACGTCATGGCAACATCGTATCATCTCAGCGATTTGCTCGATAGGACACCTACCGCCAATGGAGTGCAATATGAAATCTCGCTTCAAGCATTCAATGCTACGAATGAGAGCAACGTAGCCCACCGCAGCTTTATTGTGTATCGAGGAACGAACGGTGTTATTGTAGTTCCCAATGCCCAGGATTCTGCGGTAGCTGTTTATCCAGATCCTGCAACGAACTGGTTGTCGGTAATGGGTTTTAAGGGCGCCGTTGCGGTACTCGATGGATTAGGCCGCACCCGAAATTGCCCCATGCACAACGGCAAGCTGGATATATCCTTACTTCCTGCGGGAATTTATTATGTAAGTGATGGGCGCCATCGCGCAAAATTCGTAAAGCAATAAACTTTTCATCATCATTCTAAGGAGTCAAAAAAGATGAAGCAGATAATTACGTTAATCGGCCTTTTGGCTATAGTCAGTGGATTTGGTTACTCTGGAAACCCGGTGCATGGGCCGCTCCTCATTATTGACACCAGCGGCGCGAACTTTGGAGCTATTCCGAATACGGGATATCACGAACATACCTTCACCCTTCGAAATGAAGGCGATGCGATGCTCCATATTTCGGCTGTGCATCCCGCGTGTGGCTGCACGGTTGCCTCGCTAAAGGATAGCTTGGTAGCTCCCGGAGGTTCGACGGACTTGCTTATCAGGTTCCAGGAGAATGAACACTGGCCGGGTGGTTTCCAGAAGGAGGTTTCCATTGCTTCGAATTCGCGTGATTCCTCGGAGAAACAGTTCTGGTTCTACGGGCGCTTTGTTGCACCATCGACTTCGAAGATTGAACGGACTCGGACTTTCATAAAGCCCGACCTGAAAGGTCGTACTATTGTAGTCCCAGCAAAATAGAATACCGTCGTGTGTTTTTCAATATTGCTGCAATGCGCCACTCCATTTTGTTGCTCCTTGTTTTATTGGCTCCGGCATGTGCCGTAGCACAAACGTGGGTGCCTAATGGATACGAGTCCTTTGAAACTCTTGCCGGTGCAGCGGATGGCTCTCTTCTGCTCGTCCGCGCGCCCGGCGATATTCTTCGGAGCGCCGATACGGGTGCAACGTGGCAGGTGGTGCACCGGGGAGGGTTTAGGGTATAGTAAGAATGCTAATGGCGATTCAGAAAAGGCAGTTTGCTAAGAGACTCGTGTGTAAGAATTTCGCATTTACTGTCCTTGACTTTTATTTTCAAGGATGTATTTTAGGAGCAATTGATCGCGGAAGCTCTGAAACTCGTCGGGCATCCCCTCCTTTTCAAGGAGGGGAACGAGGGGTGGAAGAGGGCTTCGGCAACACGATCAAGTCAACGCCACGCCGAGGAACGCCGTGTGCTCGCAAAAACTCGCGGCGTAACCCCGGCAGTGGCATCAACATTAACTTAACCTTTAACGATATATGAAGAAGATTAGATTCTCAAATCTCGCGGTTTTGGCTGAGAGGCTGACGCGCGGAAGCGGCATCAACCTAAACCGACCCTCTAACCTGATGAAAAAAGGTATCATTTCGAAGGCAGCTCTGCCCATTGCAATTATCGCAATAGCGATTTTCGGGTTGGTCCGAGCAAGTCGCTCAGACCAATGGGGTAGAATTGTCACAACCAACCTGAAGACTCGGACCAACCCTGACGGCTCATACACCTGCCCATCTTCGGGCGGCGACTGCACCGAGGACAACCCAGTTTATATTTATGAATACATGAAGCAGGCGGGAAGCGGGGGAAGCACAAGCTACCTGATTGCTGGAACACTCGACAGCGTGAGCGCGAATATCCCGGGCGACACCGAAAGCCTGAATCCAGCCGGATTCACGTTTCCGCCCGGTAGTAGCATCACCATCGATTCGGCAAATTTTCCCGGAGTTGGTCCGACCCAAGCATTCGATCTTTCCGGAATTACCACGGATAGCTTAGGGAACTTTACAGCCACTGTCACTAACCCCGATTAATTTCGTTGTTAGCCTGAACCGAAGGGCTATCCCATTTTTGAGGATGGCCCTTCCAACCGCAATCTCGATATTTTGTACGATCGTGAATCACACCAGGTTGAAAAGAGTTACTTTGTTTTCGTTCCTCGTATTGATTGCGAGTATCACATTCGGCGAGCGCGCGGCGTTCAGCCAGCAACTCGCTGGCCGAACAATTTACTCGAATCATCACGTTGGCGACACCCTTCCGCTACTCCCGAACGAAGAAGGTTATGATTCGCACCTTCTGCTATTTGCCAACGCCTCTCTTTGCTTTACTTGCACGTTAGCGTTGGAGCAATTTCAGGCTTTTGCAAAGCAATATCATACCTCAGTTACCATGGTCATCGAGGGGCAGTCGCAGCAGTATGCCGATTCCGAGAAGGTTAGGGCCGGATGGACGGCATTCACGATGATTGGCGATCCACTCCACTTATACCAAAAGGCGTACGAGGTTTTAGACCCTTTCTGCTATTTCCTAACGGACCGGAATGGCAAGATAATTGCTCACGATAAAATAGCCGGCGTGAATGTTTCATTCGATTCCCTCCAATCGTTGATCGAGAAAGCGTCTCAGGCTAAGCCTTTGGGCAGACCCGCTTTTCCTGTGCTTAAAGAATTTACGCTGTCCGATTCTTCAGGTTCCCCGATTGTTGTCGGCGCTTTCGATTATGTCATTCCCTTCGTCCATTCTTCGAGCACGGTGATCTTAGATGCCTCATTCCACCGCCTCTACGTCGCCGATTCGGCGGGGCGCGTGGTCCGTACGTTCTCATTGAAGTTCTACATAAATCCTTCCGGCATCTCGTGGGCGATTCCGAACCAACGCCTGCTCCTTCGCTTTCCTACTTCGACGTGCAACTGCATGCTTTATACATTGGATATTCGCTCTGGCAATTTTCAGCGAAAGAGCTATGACGAAAGCGCAATACCGAAAGGCTGTCGTATGCCTAATGCGTGGGTGGACCCCCTTTCCGGGTCGCTGTATGGAGATTTATATCCACTCGATGGCACATCGAAAGTCGATCCGAACCAACCCATGATTCTCATGTTCGACTCACTGGGCCATTTTCTGAGGTCGTTCGGCAAGCCTGAGAAAAGGCTCACCGAGTATGTCTGCTCCGACGTGGCGGATTCCTATTTGGGTTTTGACTTTCGTGGCAGGCTCTACGAGGTAGAATCACCCGCAGAGGCGATAAAGATTTATCGACCGGATGGGAATTTGATTCGCCGTATTGCCTTGAAGTTTGGTTCCAACTGGAAGCCCTATGCCATCAACTTGCCAAGAAATATAAGCAATCATTTTTGGATACGATTATTGAGCACTACCTCCGGGGAGGGACTACTGTTCGTGCCCGGCGACTCACTGGGGGCCGTCACGTACATCAATGTGAAGTTTAAGCAGGGAGAAACGGACCCAATCGCATCGGATGCAGTAAGAACGTATTTCATACACGTCATACACTCCGACTTCACACAAGGCGCCGATGTTGAACTCCCGAAAAACGCAATTCCCAGGGCTGTCGGTAAAGACTACTGTCTGGCAACACAATATCTGGCAAATCATTTGAGATTAATTTGGTACCAATTGAAAAACTGAGGCGGCTGCTTCTACCATTCCTCGTCGTTCTGCTTTTCTCCATGTTTGGAGGCAATAAAGTCGCGCGTTCCCAAACCTGGTACCCCGCCGCCACCGGTTCCTTCACGGCCCTCGCCGGCGCGGAGGATGGTGGACTCCTGCTCGTCCGCTACCCCGGCGATATCCTTCGGAGCACGGATACGGGCGCAACGTGGCAGGCGGTATGTCGGGCAGCGCTTAGGGTACAGGGTATAGGGTATGGTAAAGATGGCGCCCTGGTGGCATATGGGGATAGTTCCGAAGCGGCGGTTTCGATGGATAGCGGAAGAACGTGGGTAGTGGAGAGTGGAGAACGGAGAACGCTGAATGAGCGTGATTCCCTATACCCTATACCCTATACCCTACACCCTATACCCTCTTCCCCAAGGAACGAATGCGGTTGGTTTTGCAGATTCGATCTGGTGGGCAGTCGGGGAACCGGGCCTCATCTGCCGGTGGGATGGCAGGCGGTGGGTGGAGATGCATCGGGCGCCATTCTACGAAATCCCACCAACTCCACCCCCCAGCCCCCTCCTCTTCCGCTTCGCTCCAGAGGAGGGGGAGCCTCACATCGGTTTTTCTTCGTCGGCCCATGGAGTAATTACGATTGGGAACCAGATTTATACGACAGACGACTCGGCAGTAACCTGGAGCCGGGAAGTATTACCGGATACCACGAATATCTCTGCACTTTTCCTTCTCAGCGATTCCACCTCTCTCCTCGGCACCGCCGATGGACGTTTGTATTTCGATTCTGACGGAACTCTCGTCCGATACGATTCATCCTTAATTAGCGCGCCAGGCTGGGAAACCCAGCCGCTACAGCGGGCGCATACCATGCTCCAAATCGGCTGGAAGGACAAACTCGATGGGAACCTGTTTGTGCTTACCGATTCCCAGCTTTATTCTGTTCGATCCGATTTGAGTGCCGCGACGCCCTACACCATCCCGCTTAATCCTGGCGAACATGCTGTTGCTGCACAATTCCCCGATGCCTATACCGGATATCTGCTTACGGATTCCATTCGAACTCAGGATACACTTGGAAGTAATGGGTTGGATACAACACTAATCTTCGATACCAGCAAAATCTATCGTTCGCTGGATGGCGGATCGACCTGGGATTTGGTCCTTAGAAACGTTGCCGGACTCAGGGGTCTTTATTTCACAAGCACAAAGCATGGCTACGCGTATGGCGCGAATGGAACACTTCTGCACACGGAAGATTCTGGCTTACATTGGTTCCGCGCCTGGACAATGGGTGAGCGCCAAACGCTCCATGCCATTGGCTTTGTAAATGACAGTATTGGTTATGCCGTCGGCGATAGCGGCACCGCCCTCCAGACGGTAAGTTATGGCCGGTTTTGGCGTCCTGTTCCGCCGGAACCGCTTTTCACGCACCCCGCCGTCTCGTATTGCGCCGTCGGGTTCCCAACTCCGCACACCGTGTATGTCGTTGCCAATGATCGGTGCTATTCATCCGAAGTCCGTGCTCCTGTTTATTGGCGCCCCCACTGGAGTTGGCCGGTGCGACACACACTTTCCATTTCCGAAAGTCCGAATCCCTCTTCCGGCCAGGTGGAATTTACCATTCATGGGAACTCGAAGGACGGTTCCGTTCCCACTCTCACCATTTGCGATCTGAATGGGAATGTAATGACCCGAATCTCTTCTATCGAAACCATCTCTCCCAATGAGTGGCACGCCTCGGCAGATTTGTCCAGCCTTCCCGTGAATGTGTATGCAGCGGTCGTCCGGTTAGGCGGGGAACAGGCGATAGCTAAGTTTCTGATCGAACATTAGACTCCAAATCATTGCCCAAAGAAATGCTTTTCACTAAATAGTTTCCGGATTGCCCAAATTAGCTCATATTCGCCACAAGTTGGAACTAAAAAGATATTGACATATCCACAGATTTTTGTGGATATGTTTGGTATCGGGAAGCAAAAAATCCGCGGCAGCCATGAGCTGCCGCGGATTTTTTTGCCCATTTCGGGCTACATTCAGCGATTTTAGCCTTTGCTGACCAAGTCGAGTGCGATGCGCCGGAGGGCATCGTCGTCCTTGTCGGACATAACCTGGAGGATCTTCTTGTCCATCTGCTCGCGGACCATGCGTTCGTAATCCCCACGGGTAAGTTGGAGTGCGGGTTCCGGTTCCGGTTCCGGCAGCGCCGCATGTTTTTTCCCACCCTTGATAGCATCGACCATCTGCCGCAAAATGCGGTCCGTCCGCTCTTCCTCGATGCTAAAGATCATCGTAACCGCGAGTAACACGAGCATCGTAAACTCGACGCCGAGCGCGAAGATAACGAAGGAGGGTTTGTTCGCAGGAATGAATTTGAGCCCGCGTACACCGACGACGAAGATCAGAAATGCCGCGCCACCATAGGCCATTCCCGTTACCACATTCGTGTATTCTTCCGTAAAGTGGAACCGCATGTAGGTGGACATACCGCCGCGCCAGGAACCCTTCCCGGAGAGGTACGCCTGCGCTGCATTGATCGCGCTGATTTCGTTTTCGACGCTATCGAGATTGATATCGTCGCGCCGCGCCAGGAGCCGAGCGTTGTTCTCGGGATCGTTCCGAAGGATCGAATCCACTTCATCGGCCGAGGCAGAAAGCTGCAGTTGCAAGCGTTTCTTGAGGTCAATGACCGTGTGATACACGCGGTCCCGGAAGAAGGGAAGTCGAATCGCAAAGGCTACGGCAACGGCAATCATAAAGCCGAAGAGGATATCGAAGGCGAGGAAGCTCAGCACGGCATTGACGATAAACTGCGCATCGCCATAGCGCACATCGGCAAGCCATCCAAACGGTTTCCAACTGATTTCATCGCCGGTGTTGCCCAGCAACAGGCAGAACAGCACATGCACCAGCACTGCGCCGGCAATCGTGAGTAACAAGAGCGGCAGAGCGCTCGGCTTTTTAGTTTTGCGGTTCGGGCCGGATGAGCGATCATCCACACCGAGTCGTGGTTTCGGCGCAGCCGTGCGCGCAGCCGTCGCCGGAGCGGAACGCTCAGCCCGTACTGGAGGAGTTGCAGCTTCTTGTGTTGCCATGGGTTCCCTTACTTTCTTCTGTTCGGTTGATGTTGTAGTCGTCACGCAGTACTGCGTTTCGCGTACTGCGTTTCGCGTACTGCGTTTCGGATGGATAATCGCTTCCCCGGATTGCTCCTCCGGACGATCACCCATCTGCGTGAAACTGAATGACGCATTACGCGTTACCCGTTACGCATTACGCTATGCTTGAGGAATTACTTTCTATCATTCAGCGGCTCCGCAACGAGTGCCCGTGGGACCGTGAACAGACCCACGCGTCACTCCGGCCTATGCTCATCGAAGAGGCCTACGAAACCGTCGAGGCCATCGATCATGCAGTAGATACAGGAGACTACACTGAACTAAAAAAAGAACTCGGAGACCTACTATTACACATCCTGTTCCATTCAGATTTAGCCCGCGAAGAAGGCCAGTTTACGATCGAAAATGTCATTCAGTCCGAATGTGAAAAGCTGATTTACCGTCACCCTCACGTCTTTGGCAACATAAAAGCGGAGACACCCGAGCAGGTAAGTCGCAACTGGGAACAGCTAAAACGGCGTGAAAAAGGCAGAAATAGCATATTGGACGGAGTACCCGCCTCCCTGCCCGCCTTACAACGGGCACAGAGAATTCAGGAGCGAGCTTCTAAAGCAGGCTTTGATTGGCCGAAAGAAGAAGGCAATCCAGGGGCGGCGCCGGTGACCCCGCAAGGTGTCTGGAAAAAGATACGCGAGGAGATTGACGAACTCGAAGAAGCATGGGGGGCGGAATCGGGGATCCGTAGTCCGGCATCCGAAATCCGAAGTTCGGAATCTGGGGTTCTGGAACCGAAACTCGGTGCTCCAAGGCCCATAGAATCGGACTCGGAATCTGGACTACAAACGACGGACTCCGGAGTTCGGTCCCAGAACACCGGTCCCCAGACTCCGGTCCCCGGTTCCCGGGAGGATGAATTCGGTGATCTTTTTTTTTCTTTGGTCAACCTTGCTCGGCATGAAGGAATGGATGCCGAAGCCGTCATGAGAGAAGCTACGCGCAAGTTCGAACGACGGTTTCGCTATGTCGAAAAGACGGCGGAAAACTCCGGACGTGCTATGACGGAGCACTCCCTCGAAGAACTCGATGCCTTATGGAATGCAGCGAAACGGGAAGTATGATTCAATCTATCTTGATCGGCTGAATCGGCAGTTCCATAACAGCCCCGTTCAGAGCTGTTAGCAATATTTTGATATAGTATGTCCCCGAAAGTGCGATGGGAAATTCAAGCGTGCCGGTGAGGGTCCCGTTCGCCAAATAACCTATCAAATGAGCTTGCACGTTACGACCAAGAGCATCGAAGATACGAACTGTGGCGACAGCATTCGAGAAGTTTGGATCTGAGAGGGAAAGCGTAAGAGTGGCAGCCCCGTTATGAACGGGATTGGGATAAATCTGAAGAGAAAATCTTCTGCTTACTGTACCGCTATCGTTCGGGCCTGGTCCATTCACATCGGCCAAAATCGTTCCTGGAGTTGGCGCCATATAGGTTGTTGGTTTCAATACCAGGCAATCGGGCTGCACCCAATAATTTGTTGCACTATCTTCTTTACCTAAGCAGGTAAACCGGATTCGATGGACGCCGGAGGAGAGATAATGAGTACCCATATCAATGGGACCAGAAGGCAATGGATCCCACGATCCCGGTGGAACATAGCCATCAATTGTCGCAATGCTATCCCCATCGAGACGAACTGCATATCGTCCCTGATCCGCACCAATGCTTCCATGATAGGTCATCTCAAACGTATCTGGATGGGCAATACGAAATTGAAATTCAAGTGCTGCTCCTGCTAAAATGGAATCCGGCTTAAAATAAACGTACATTTGTTTGCTCCAGGTAGCTTCCCAAAAGTAGCTGACATCTTCTGCATAACACTGTCCCGGAGTGACATACGTCGGTGGCATCAAATCCTCAAATTCGAAATCGAACGCTCGCGTGCTGGTGACGGGGACCTCCGCGGTTGCATTTCCAGAAATAGCTCCACGAGCGACGAGCAAATAAGAGTGCTCCGCAACATACGGCATTCGCAACATAGTAACAAATTCACTATTGGAATTTGTGACGACCGATTGGTTCATCGGGATGCTATCGAGATAAAAGCTGACGGTTTCTCCCGGCCGGAAGCCCAATCCTTTTACCCAAAGTGAATCACCGGCGCATAGAGTGATTGGCAAAGTATCCACCAATGGTCGAATTGCCGGTGACCGCAGAATGTAGTATTTTTCCGGCGCCGATTCCCCGTTAATAGAGAGAAAATAAATTCCCGGTTTCCACGAACCCGGAACGATAAGCGAGGTGCTAAATGCTCCGGAATCATTTGTTGTTAGACTCAGAGCTTCCGGGCCAAGCGTAATTGACAATTGGGAGAACGGCGCATAGCCAGTGCCAGCAACCGTCCAGGTTTCTCCTGGTACTAAGGTATCACGATTGGTCCAAAATGGAGTCCAGTGTTTATAGTAATAGCCAACGGTTCGGAAATGATCATAGACGTCTTCGGCATTTCCCGGTTGGAAATCGAAATCGAAGGAATGATCGAATTCGTAACAGTCCAGATCGTGAAAGCGATAGAACTGATCGATAGGATCGGTGTAGCCGGCAAACGGAAGCGTGTACACTCCGCCGCCAAGCCACCAGGCACCATCTAAGTAATCTTCGCCACCAGTGTATTCAATGAAATAGCTCTGGTCGGAATCCACTTGAAAACGCGGATTTCCTTCGAGAAACTCCGGAAAGGGATGGCCCATGATACCCCAGCCAAATCCGATGTACCGGCCTCGGCCAACGGTATGTATCACCGGATGCCACACGTGATATTTTGTTGGATTTGATTCACTAAAATCGGCATGGAAATAACCATACTGGTTTCGATCTATCGGTTCGTGATGGTACTGCACGAGGGACTGGATCGTAATGGGCGCGGAACCCGTTCGAACGAGTTCCACGCGCGCATGCACCGCAAACGGCATTGCAAAATAGGAGATAAAGCCAGAATCTCGATCCGCGTGTACTTGAAGGGCTCGGACCCTTGTAACGTTTACCGGTGAAAGAAAAAAATCTTTTAGTGGAACATGTACCGATGGCACCGGGCAATGATCCCAATAGATATTAAGCCACAAGCTATCGAGTGAATTAAAGTCATAGGACCCCGGAATAAATCGAAGCATTTCGAGCATTGCTGGCCCGGTAAGATCAGCCACCGCTATAGCACTCCGAGGAGCAAGCGTGTCCGTTCGTTCCAGCGTAATAGCATCGGAGTCATGCCAGGGGGAGCCCATGTAATAATACCGATTTTCTGCTTCTGCCTGCGTGGCTGGAGTCGTTAACGCCGGTAGCGGTATCCAGGGCACCACGTCATCGGAAACGTGATGCCACTCGAATGCGAAATATACGTTCCCATCGGAAGAAAGCATGGCTAAGCGGAATCCACGATGATACGGAATCTGTACATCCCAATCGTTTGCGCCGTCGGTAACCGTATCGAGCGGAGGACGGAAGAGGCCACGCAACTTTGTAAAGAACTCATTGTAGTGGTCATGTAAAATTAAGGTATCATTGATATAGAGCCATAGTACTACATCCGAATCAGCGCCACCATGCGTGCTCCAGATATGTGTTATTACGCCGCTGCCCGTATCCGTTGCTACATCGGGTATGTGATCGGCACTGTCAATATTCCATTTGGCATCCCCGTGGAAGGTGACAGCCTTCATGGGTGAGGAGTCTGGCAGGTCCAGCCGAGCAATAGATCGAGGATCCGTCATTCGAGAGTAGAGATTGATAATTTGGGCCGAGGCGTCCATCGTCACGAGAAACGCGGCCATAGCGAAGAGAAACGAGATAAATGTTCGAGACATGCTACAAATATACTCAATCTCGAACAGCGAAACAAGCGTACTTCTCTAAAAAGAGCTGTAAAAATTTTTGACCATAGCACCTTGATTGCACGTCATGGCCGCTGGGCGAAAGCCGCTTCCACTCCAAGG
>JAKAIL010000323.1 GCA_021825235.1 Bacteroidota bacterium
TGTATTACATTCGTTTTGCAATGCCCGGCGCGGTGGTAACGAAACGGATTGTGAAAGAGTAAAAAAGCCTGGTGTCCGGCGCTCTCGCCCGGCTAAGTCGAATCATATCTTATGAGCTGCATTTTTTGTGAAACGTCGCACGTCGCGAGCCGGCAAGTGTTGTTTTCGAAGACGACTCGGTCCTCGCCTTTATGGATATCCAACCGGCACAGCCAGGCGAATGCTTGATAATTCCCAAGAGCCATATCGATCATTTCACCGATATACCAGATGACCTTGCTGCGGACATCATGGTCACCGCCCAAAACCTTGGGAGAAGAATACGGGAAGTGTTTTCTCCGAAAAGAGTGGGTATGGTCGTTCATGGATTCGGAGTTCCACACGCGCACCTTATTCTGGTTCCACAACGTAACGCGGACGACATCACCTCCGGCCGTCTTGCTCGGATTGAAAATGGTAACATCACCTTCGATATAACGAATATCGCAAAAGTGAGTAGAGATGAGTTGGACCGACAGGCGGAGAGGCTTCGAATGTGATTCGTGAGCGCCGCTAAGGGTTTATTTTACAATCGTACACGTGAACTTCTTCGCCGTTCGTGCCGAGATCAGGCTCGAAGGCTATGCAGGGTGGCATCCATGTGCAAACACCAGTTCTCCAAGCCAAGAACTATGCACAAATTTTATTTTGCTCGAAGCAAAACCATACTCATTCGTTGTTTGGCTCTATGATCCATGAGCAACCGCTTCGATAAAGCGATTGAGAAACTCCGAATCGCGCTTTCGGCACGCCGGAAGCGGGAACCGAATGTGCCGCATATATTTTTCCTTCCAGGTTTTGCAAAACAGCTCGAAGCGATGGAGATACAGGACTCGATGTTCGTTAAGAATCTACTCAAATTGCTTTCGGCCGATCCCGACCAACCGAAGCGCGGCCGCAATGTGAGTGGAACGCGATGTCATAAAACAGATATGGCGAAGGGCAATCGCGCGGCGATGTATCGAATAATTTATTACCACCGCAAAGTGGAGAACGATGTCTATTATATTCTTGCCTTTGCGAAATCCGACCAGGACAATTTAACGGACGGTCAAACGAAGAAAATCAACTACATCACGGATGGAATTGACAATGGGACGGTAACGATCATTTCGCTCGACGAGCATGATCTATAATTTTTCGGACGGACTGTTGGGGATTATTCATATCCACTTCATACAGCAAGACCTTCCCGTTTCCGTCAACACTCTCATCCAATGCCCGATCGATAGCTTCCCGGTCGAACGCGGTCTCGTGCTTTCGCCCTTTGGCAGCTTTCTTTACTCGGCGCGAGGCCTTTTCGCGCTTTTTTGAAAGGATTTCGGAATCCAGAACGGCGGTATTCATACTCAAGTGGTTATACACATTCTGTGCTAATTGAGTTCTCATTATGCTTAGGCCACAATGTGACACATGCCAGCGAAACTTTGCAGGCTACCCGCCGTTTTTCAGCTCCATGCCTTCCATCCCGTTCAAGAACATTATTTTCGATTTAGGGAATGTACTCAATCATTGCGATCTGGAGTACGGAGTAGGCAAGGTTGCACGGAACTGCGTGAGCGATGCCGAAGCAATTCACTCCTGGCTCGCCCATTCCGATGTTATTGACCGCTTCGATGGCGGCAAGCTAACGGATCAGGGCTTCCACGAGGAGCTTGCACGAGAATTTGGCTGGAGCGGCACGCTGAAGGAACTATCCCAAATCTGGCAGGACATGCTACGGCCCAACGACGAGATGATCGCGCTCATGTCCGAGCTTCAGGAGCAGGGATTTCGCGTCTATGTGCTTTCGAATATCAATCCGATGCACGCACAGCTTATTCATGGTCCACTTGATTTTATCAAGCGTGCCGATGGATACGTCTTTAGCTGCGAGTGCGGCATGATAAAGCCGGAGGCGGAAATCTTCCATCATCTGCTTCATAAATTTAAGATTAAGGCAGAAGAGACTATTTTCATCGATGATCGTCCTCAAAATGTGAGCGCGGCGAGTGCGTTGGGAATCGTTTCCATCCTACATGCTTCTTATGAGGAAACGCGCGAGCAACTATTAGTCATGTTGAGAAGAAACCACTGAGTCAATTCCGGAAACGTCTCGAATCGGTAATCATATTGATTGACATCACCGAATCCATACGTCAGAAAAGCGAACGGAATTCCCGCTTCCATTGCTGCCGCTTGATCTCCTACCGTATCTCCGATAAAAATTGGTGCCACCAAATTATTGCGGGTGATTATTGCCTGTGTATTTTTTGCTTTACTGAGTCGTGTATTACCCCAGCATTCGTAGTCCTTGAAATAACTTTGAAGACCAGAGAATTGCAGGAAGTGTTCTATGTAACCCGCCTGGCAATTGCTGACAATAAAAAGCTGGTGCTGCTTTGCAAGCGATGCGATCCCCGCGCACACACCGTGATACAGAATTCCGCCTAACTCCTGCACCTTGCGATTATCTTCCGCCATTGTATCTGCAATAAGCAGATCATGGGCTTCACTCGATAGTCCCTGAAACACCGTCCGAATACATTCTTCATGCGGCCGCCCGCAAACGCTGCGGACATCATCGCCCGTTATTTTGCGAAACGATATCGCATGGTGGTCGAGGACAGCATTCCATGCAATCGCACAGGTATCGCACGTATCCCATAGGGTGCCATCGAGATCGAATATAAGAGAATCAAATTGCATGGCCTGGGATGTTACGTTAACTAATTCTCTTCTGTTACGACAATTCCGCGCTATATTATCTTCCACAAGCCCTGCGGCGTCTTGAGCCAGTTCACGTCGGACCATCGCGGCCAGCGAACGCTTGCGGAGTTTCATTTGCCGAAGGGACTGTATGCCGCCGGCCGCCTCGACGCCGATTCGGAAGGACTGCTCTTGCTCACGGACGATGGTCCATTTATCAAAAAGCTTCTGGAACCCGGCGTGGGACATGAGCGGACGTATCTCGTACAAGTGGAAGGCATTCCTACGCCCGAAGCAATTGCAAAGCTCGAGCACGGCGTCGAAATTCAGAACTACCACACGCTTCCCTGCCGTGCCCAATTGCTTGCCAAGGAACCCAATTTGCCGCCGAGATCGG
>JAKAIL010000324.1 GCA_021825235.1 Bacteroidota bacterium
TAGAGTGCCGGCGGCCCGATAACATAAAAGCCGACCGTCCAAAACCAGCGCCACGGTGGAGTGCATCGCGCGTTGGCAAGGCAATGCCGCCCAATATATCGGCCCGCCCAAATTGCAAAACCGATCATGGGAATGGTAATCGCAAGCTGCACGAGCGCATAGCGGCTGTGCGCAAACCCGAGCAAGGCGATGGTATTATAGGTCGAAAGCGGCGCTACAAGGATGTAGAGCGCCAGCGAACTCATGAGTGCCCGGTAACCGCGTGAAGGCATTGAATGATGATGGACAGATTTTGGGGTGAGGCCGTTCCATGTCCGCGAAGTCATATAACCACTCCCCAACCCCCGCCTTCTTAAGGAGGGGGCCTTTGAGCTCTTTATAGCTTCCAAATAATATCCCGCACCAGACCCGGCCCGAACTGCGTAGCGATTTTTTCCAGGATCGCTGCTTTTTGCATGGAAAGCTCATAGCGCCATACCGGGCTTTTCACCTGAACCGTAAGGATTCCCTTGTCCAGCTTATCGGCACGGGCAACCTCCGCTATTTTCGGCCCCACCACCTGCGACCAACCGGTAATCACGGAATAGCTCCGGGCCTTCTTTTCGAGCCCAAACTCTTTCAGAACATCCGGAATTACGGTGTGAAGTGAGCGCGGAATTGCCATGGCTATTCAATAACTCCTGGTGCCATTCGAAAGATTCGGTGGTCGCGACCCGCCGAGCCGATGAGCGATTCGAACCGCGTTTGTTCCGTGGATGTGATAAATGTTTGTCCTAATTCTGCGGAGCGTGCGAGTTCCAGCAATTGCCACGCTCGTTCTTCATCGAGCTCGCTGAAGACATCATCCAGCAAGAGCATGGGAGTTTCGTGCGTGGCGTCCCGAAGGTATTGGAACTCCGCAAGCTTCATCGCAACGAGCAACGTCTTGTGCTGGCCCTGCGAAGCATAGAGCCGCGCCTCCTGATTCGGATTGATGAAGAGCATCAGTTCATCGCGGTGCGGACCAAACAGCGTTGTCCCTCGCCGTGTTTCTTCTACTTCGACACGTTCGACCTCCTTTGCAAAAAATCCCTCGAAATCAAATCTGCTTGTATTCTCGAACGAAAATTCCAGGCCCATTGGCCGATATGCAAGCGAGGGCGTTTCGCGCGATTCCGAGAGACTCGCGTACGCTTCCAGTAAGCGTGGCCGGAACTCCTCGGTAAATTCCGCGCGCCGCTTTGCGATGCGAGCACCATGTTTCAAGACTAATGCGGTCCAGGGTTCCAGGAGCGGCTTGATCGCTCCGAGCGAACGCATTTGCTGGCGCCCCAAAATCGCATTACGCTGGCGCAAGGCACGGCGGTATTCCAGTTCATCTTCCAAATAGGCGTGGCTGGCCTGCGAAAGCACCATGTTGAGAAACCGCCGCCGTTCCCCCGGCGCACCGCCGGTTATAATCTTCTCGTCCGGCGTGAGGATAACGACCGGCGCGCGACCTACGAGATCGCTCGCTGCCCGAATCCGCTCACTCTGCGCCACGATAGTCTTCCGCAGGGTCGGACCGGATTCGATCGTGATCGTTACATTCTGAGGAACTCCTAAGTCGCTTACAAACTGAGCGGCGACTTCCAGGGTATGCGCGCCATTTCGGATAAGGACCGCATCTGAATGCGTTGTGAAGCTTTTCGTAAGCGTGGTAAGCGCAAGGGCTTCCAGCACGGAAGTTTTTCCAACGCCGTTGGGGCCAACCAACACGTTGATCTTGGGCGCCAGGCCACTTACTACTGTATCCGCATGATTGCGGACATTGCGAAGGCGAAGCGATTCGGCGCGCATTAGCCGTTCAGGCGCACGGGCATCACCAGCATCAGCAGGTCCTCTTCGTTCGTACTCGCGGGTTCCACAATGGCAGCGCGTGTGGGCGTGGAGAATTTAATGGAGATCTCCTCCGTATCGAGATGCGCAAGCGCGTCCTCGATAAAGCGGCCATTAAAGCCAATGGTAAGTTCATCGTTGCCATAATCGCACGGGATCGATTCGCGCGCCTCGTTACCGGCATCGAAATTCTCCGCAAGGACGGACATCTTGTCCTTCGCAAGTTGGAAACGCAGTTGTTTCGTATTCGCATTGGCGAAAATGGAAACGCGCTTTACCGAGCGGAGCATCGCGTCCTTCGAAATCAGGAGTTGCTTGTCGTTCTCACGCGGAATAACGGCTTCGTAGTTCGGGTAGCGCTCATCGATGAGGCGCGAAAGGATCGTCGTTGGCCCGGCGGCAAAACGGACATGAGTACCGCTAAAGCTAACCGCGATTTGATCGGAATCTTCGAACGACTTTTGCACGAGCCCCAACGTCTTCGATGGGACGATGACATCGAGCTCCGTCTCGGTCTTGAGCGTCGTATTGGTAAAGCGAACGAGCCGGTGACCATCGGTCGCCACAGCCCGTGTTCCGTCCGGCGAGAACTGGAAGAGCACGCCCATCATGCTCGGGCGCAAATCATCGGTGGAAACCGCAAAAAGTGTTTTCGAAATAAGCCGCTTCAGCGTGGCAGCCTCGACGGAAATAGAACCTTCCGGCTTGAAATCGGCTGCAGCATTGGGAAGCTGCGCGGTTTCATCCACCGCAAGCTGGTAATTCCCCTGCGCGGTCTGCATCGTGGCACGCCGCGTGGTTTTGTCGAGTGTGAAGGTCAGTTCGCCTTCCGGTAGCGCGCGGACGATCTCATAAAAGAGCTTTGCCGGAATATTGGCGGTGCCATCGCTGACGCCACTTACCTCCAGGGAAGTGGTCACCGTGATTTCCAGATCGGTGCCCGTGAAGGTGAGCGAATCTCCTTTCAGCTCGACGAGTAGCGTTTCGAGCTGCGGCAGCGTGGATTTCGATGGAATGACAGCAATAACTGTTGCAAGGGTCTCTTGCAGTGGCGTGATTTGCGCGATGAATTTCATGGATTACCGAACGGAAAACCTACGTAAAAATATACTCTGGACAAATGGACCACGAATGATCCATTCGCAACAACTCAAAAATACGAACTTCCGCGCCCGAAATTTTTGGAAATGAGTAGAAATCTTCAAGCTTTTTTGGAAACAGAAAACCGGGTATCAAATTCCCGGGGTGCGCCGCCGCCGGCGCCC
>JAKAIL010000085.1 GCA_021825235.1 Bacteroidota bacterium
TGGATATTTCGAACGGTAACCTTTCCTTAACGCGGACCGGTACGGCGAGTGACACGCTGAAATTCCAGGGCACGTCCACCGGTTCCACGAACTTCATCGCTGGCGCGCAGGGCGCGACGACAGTTAATTACACGTTGCCAACCACGCAGCCGAGTGCACACCAAGTTCTTGCTGCAACGAGCATTGCTGGAACTGGTCCCTATAATGTGGCACTCGGTTGGTCTTCGCCCACCTCCGATACCGGTTGGGGCACGACGGGTAATAGTGGGACGACGGCAGGCACGAACTTTCTGGGGACGACCGATAACCAGGATTTGGTCATTAAGACGAATTCCGCGGAGGTTATGAGAGTTTCGACCTGGGGCGACGTCGGCATCGGTACGAGCACGCCATCGCAGCGGTTGAGTGTCTGCAATGGGAACATATTCCTTTCACGTACGGGATGGAACGGTCCGGATTTCGTGCAATTCGAAGGGACGGGAACCGGTACCTCGAGTATCGCCGCCGGGGCGCAGGGAACGACCTCGATCGAGTACACACTCCCCACCTCAGCTCCGAGTGCGAATCAAGTGCTCACGGCATCCAGCGTGACGGGGACGACTCCCTATCAGGTTGCGCTTGCCTGGACTTCAGCAACGACGGCGGATACCGGTTGGGGTATGTGGGGCAACAGCGGCACGATGCCGGGCACGAACTTCATCGGCACCACTGATAGCAAGGACCTTGTCATCAAGACGAACGGAACCGAAGCCATGCGCGTGACAAGCGCTGGAGCCATCGGCGTCGGGACTTCGACGCCATCGGATAAACTGGATGTTTACAATGGCAACCTGACCTTAGCCCATGCGGGAGCAACCAGTGATACGCTCAAGTTCCAGGGGACTTCGACGGGTTCCTCCAACTTCATCGCGGGGGCGCAGGGAACGACAGTAGTGAACTACACGCTGCCAACGACGCAGCCAAGTGCAAACCAAGTTCTCACGGCCAGCAATGTCACGGGAGCAGGTCCGTATAACGTGACCCTCGACTGGTCGTCACCCAGTGGGGGAACGGGTTGGAGTTTAACCGGCAACAGCGGCACGACGGAAGGTACGAACTTCATCGGTACGACGGACAATGCGGATTTGGTTTTTAAGACCAATTCAACGGAAGCCATGCGGATCGAGAACACCGGTGCGATCGGAATTGGAACGAACATGCCTTCGGACAAAGTAGAGATTGCGAACGGTAACCTATTCCTTTCACGGACGGGCAGTAGTACGGATGCCCTTAAATTCCAAGGAACCTCGACCGGCGTATCGAGCATAACCGCGGGAGCGCAAGGCACCACCTCGATTTCGTACACCTTGCCAACTTCCGCGCCCGCTGCCACCGGGAACCTACTTTGGACGACATCGGGCACTTCGAGCGCGATGGGCTGGTCCACGGGGTTAGTGTGGGACAATACGAATTCTCGTCTTGGAATCGGTACGACCTCACCCGCCGATGCGTTGCAGAGCGTTTACAGTGGCACCACGGACGAGTATGCTGCGATTCAGGGCGCAGCGACGGGTTCGACAACGAACCAATCGATCGGCCTCTGGGGAGCCGCCAGCAATACCAGTACCTCCAATACTGGAACGATTGGTGTTCTTGCGACTGGAAACGGTAATACTACGGCAGGCAATACCAACGTTGCATTGCAAGTAAACGATGGCGAGTTTACGATGGGACGTACAACGGAAGCGCCAGGTGTGGGAACCGATGTCGCTGCTTCGACCGGTGGGACCGCGTATTCCCAACAAGGGCCAAGCGGCGTTGTGGAACTTACCCTGGGGGCGTTGGGAAACCTCGCTACGTCCGCTCCCACGAGTGGAACAATGCAGGATCTTGGATCCGTTACGATTAATAATCGATATTGTGAAAGCGGCAGCATTGTGCTAACCAATGTGGTTGCTATGGTTGACGATGGCTCGGCGCCCAATACCCAGGACGCCGCCTGGATTGTAAACGTGGCGAGTACTTCCAGTGGATCGTTTGTGGTCCGGATTAAAATGATTCCGGGCGTAACGAGTACTTCGAATTACTCTACCAGTGATAAAATCGACATTGGATATATGATCGTTAACAAATCGAAATAGCCGGATCTAACTCGACGGAATGCAAGCCAGGTGCAGGCGATGGAGAAAGAGGTACCCCTCCCGGTTCAGGAGGGGATTGGTAACCCTTGTTCTGCTCGCTCTCTATCTCGCCAGTTCGCCTGCCGTTCTCTTCGCTCAGAACATTTCCGGTATTGTCAATACCTATGCCGAGGTTCTTGCGATCGATACCTGTGCAAATACTGCTACGCTGGTAAGTACCAGCGGGTTTAGCCCGGGAGACCGAGTGCTTATCATTCAGATGAAAGGCGCGACGATTGACACCACGAATACGGCCAGCTACGGGACCATCCAGACATTAGGCAGCGCAGGCCTTTGCGAGATTGCGACGATCGAATCGATACCGGATTTGACGACCGTTCAATTTCGAAATAAATTAGTAAATCGGTATGATACCTGGGGTGCCGTTCAACTCGTTCGCATCCCGCACTATGGGGATGTCACAATTTCCGATACGCTTCGAGCTGCTCCGTGGAACCCCATCACGGGAACCGGAGGAGTTCTCATCATTGAAGCTTCGGGTTCCATAACCGTTCGTTCTACGATCGATGTGAGCGGTCTTGGATTTTATGGTGGAGCGGCATCGCAGAATGGCACCTCGGATCTTCCGTCGGATTTAGAGTATGTGGTCGATGCGTGCTCCACGCAGAATGGCGCAGTCAAAGGAGAAGGCATTGCGAGTGACCTGCGCTTTGGGGAATTTTGCGAAGGGGGCCGGGGAGCACCCATTGATGGGGGTGGTGGCGGGAACTCGCACAATGCCGGTGGCGCCGGCGGTGCTGGCGCATCCGGTGGTGGCCGCGGAGGCGATCAGACCGATGCACCGGGATTCGGTCGAGTACCGAATGGCGGGGAGCCGGGGTCTGCCCCGCCGTGGTTCCCAAACCGGATGTTTATGGGCGGGGGTGGAGGTGGCGGGCACCAAAATGACGCGTTGGGAACGAACGGCGGTTCCGGCGGGGGAATTGTTATTCTCAAGGCCCCTGCGATTTATTCCGATAGCGAAATTATTCTCGCGAATGGGACCGCACCGGGAAGGTTCTGGGCTGGGAAACGGGTGGCTAATATACCGGACACGGCCTATTCGGACGGTGCGGGCGGTGGCGGTGGCGGTGGAACGATTTGGCTCGATGCAAATTCCATTATTGCTACCGGCGGTCACACGAACGCCCTCATGTGTGAAGTGCGGGGTGGGACCGGTGGAAATGCTGACGCCCAAAATGGCCCGTATGGTTTTGGAACTGGCGGCGGCGGCGGCGGGGGGCTCGTAGCCGCTAAGACTGTCGGTGCATTCACGCCCGATTTACTCGGCGGGAATGCCGGAAACATTGTGCATTCGACAGACTCTTCCATAAACAACCTTGCCTATGGTGCCGGCGATGGCAAACCTGGCACTTCCGAAGACACGCTGTATCTTCCGGAAGATACGGTTCCATACATCACTCCGGGAGTGGCAAATCACTCGGCGACTATCTGCAACGGCGATACGACGCTCCTCTCCGCGAGCGGAGGAGATTCGTATCTATGGTCTCCCTCCGTCGGAATGAGCAATCCAACGAGCGAATCAGTGAGAGTATCGCCAGCGGCCACCACCACCTATACCGTTCAGATTGGTAAGGGAGCGTGCTTTGTTACGGATACCGTAAATGTAACAGTGCTGCCACTTCCCGCCGCTACTTTCAATGGTCCATCGATGGCTTGCAGTGGAAGTACGGAAACCTATTGGCTCAATCCGCAACCAGGATTGTCGTATGCCTGGACTGTTACCGGCGGTACACCCGTCATCGGAAGCGGAGATTCTCTTCAAGTTACCTGGGATACTGCAGGAACTCAAGGTGTTTCGCTTCGCGTGACAAATGGTTCCTGCTCCGATAGCACCGGCGAGCAGATTACCGTGGAGGCGCCTATAGCTCCCGTTATCGATGCTACCAAGTTAGTCCTTGCGAATATTGGCGATACGAGCGTACTGTCTCTCTCACGCGCTTATACCTCGTACCTCTGGTCCACAGGAGAGACGACCAGTACAATCACAGTGGATTCTGCGGGAATATACACGGTTGCCGTCGTCGATTCGAATGGGTGCAGTGGTACCGATTCCATTCAAATTAATTATCCTGCTACGCTTCCGTCCATAGAATTAGCGTTGCCGGACATTTCTGCGAAGCCGGGCGAACATGTGATTCTGCCGGTGAATATTATTGCTTCCCAAAATCTTGGTTCGGTCCATGCTACAGATTTTACGTACACGCTGCATTACGACCGATCCCTTCTCGTCCCGCTGGATCCTGCCACAACATCGACGTTCAACAATGGAATGCGTTACGTAACCAAGCACGGCACGCTTTCGAACCAGCTTTCCACGAACTCGCTGGACCAGATCGAGTTTTTGGCCACGCTTGGCGATACGACAGAGACGACCATATACTTCGATACGATTATCTGGGGGAGTGGGAAGCCAATGGTATCAAAGCTGGATTCCGGACATTTTACACTGCTCAATGTTTGTCCGGCGGGTGGCAATCAGCTGTTCTTAGCTAACGGAACGACCGGAATATCGAATATTCGTCCGAATCCAATTTCGGGAATTGCGGTCGCCGATTATTCCCTTGTGGAACCGGGCTTCACCTCCGTTGAAATCCTCGATATGCTTGGTCGCTCAGTGCTCACGGTTTCTTCGGGCGACGCAAAGCCAGGAACCTATCATGTTGTATTCGATGCATCGCCGCTGCCAAACGGAATATATAATCTGGTGCTGCGAACTCCAAGCCAGGTGTTTATGAAACAATTGGAGGTCTATCATTGAGTAAGACGATAGCTGGCCTGACAGCCTTCAGTGTTTTGTTTTTTTGCTTTTCGCCTTTTGTTCGGAGTCAGGAACGAATGGAAACCGCACAATTCGGCATTTTTGCGCATGGTGGCCTAAACCTTCACACGGCTAATTTCCAAACGCTTCCCGATGTCCCCAGTTGCTGTCCGCATTATGGTAATGGCGATGGATTAGGATGGGGATTCGGGGCATTCTACGATTTTTTTCCCCGATCTCCCTTTTCACTTCAAATCCGGATTGGATATTCATCGCTCAACGCAATTCTAAAAACGGATGAATTCACAACCGTACAGGATCTCACCGGCTCCGCAGTGCCCGGAGAATTCGAGTATTCTGTTCAGGCTTCTTTTGGAATGCTTGGGCTCACGCCGCTGCTTACCTATCGACTAAGTTCTCAAGCTACCGTTCTCGCCGGGCCAACGGTTGGGTGGATACCCTCTAATTCAGTTACGGAAATGGAATCTCTGATTCAGCCGGCAACCTATGGGACCTTTAGCAACGGGCTTCGCACACGCAATGTATTTTCCGGAGCTCGGGCAGACGTTTCGAAGCTATATTTGGGAGCCTGTGCCGGAGTTCAATATCGAGTTCCTCTCAATCCCTCCAATACCCTGTTCGCGTTACCGGAAATATTCGGTACCCTGGGTGCGACGCCAATAATCAGAGGTATGAACTGGCGCGCAAATTCCATTATGGGTGGAGTCTCGATCGAATATCGAATGTTTGCTCCGCTGCCACCTCCACCTCCACCTCCCCCGCCGCCCCCGCCGCCGCCACCCGTGGTCGTGTCTTCGCCTGCGAAACCAAAGCCACCGGTGCTTACGGCCACCCTAGCCGCGGTAACTCTCGATTCTGCAGGTGCGCAGCAGCCACTCAAAGAAATCGTGATCGAGGACTATATTCGAACGCAGTATCGGCCTTTATTGAATTATATCTTTTTCGATAGTGGGTCCGCCCAAATTCCGAGCCGTTATCACCGGGTTTCCCGAAGCAAGTCGAGCAGCTATGATTTCAAAAAATTCAATAGCTATGAGACGCTGCCTCTGTATTATGAAATCCTGAATATTGTTGGGAGCCGAATGCAGGAATACCCCCAGGCGAAGCTTACCATCGTGGGATGCGACGGAGATGCGGGCGACCCCCGTTCGCTTGCTTCGGAACGCGCAGACGTCGTCTTCCAATATCTCCGGAACGTGTGGGGAGTCGATCCCAACCGGATGCGCAAAGAAGCCCGAGGTTTACCGGAAAAAGCCTCTAACGCTGATGACAGTGACGGAATCGTTGAAAATCGCCGTGCCGAGATTTACTCGAACGATCCGCGCATATTAGAACCCATTTTTACCACGGACACCGCCCATGTGCCCAAACCTCCGCTTGTTCGCCTGGTCCCGGGAGGTATGGCCCAGGCCGGTTTGACCCACTGGAACATTGCACGGAGCGAAGGGGCCGAGCGGCTGGAACCCTTTTCCGGAAAGGGGGCACTTGTGCCACACCTCGATTGGGACCTAAATAAAGAGAGTGAGGCGTTGCTCGGATCGCTCGATACGATACACGCCGTATTGGAGGTCGAGGATAGAGCCGGCCAGCACGTGAATTCGAATCCGGTCACTATTCCTGTCAAACACTTCACGTTGCTCGATAAGCACCGCATCGGTTCGACGGACACGGTCGTTTCGCGCTACAGTCTTATCTTGTTCGATTTTGACCGCAGTGACTTAGGAGAAGAGAATCGCCATATTGCCGACTTTGTGAAGGCACGAATTTCGGCGAAATCAAAGGTGCGAATTTTGGGCTATACCGATCGAATGGGTTCGGACGAGTATAACCAAAAGCTCTCGGAGGAGCGGGCGCGTGCAACCCAGCAATATATTGGAGTTTGGGATGCGGACGTTCGAGGTTTGGGACGCTCGTCCCTCCTTTACGATAATAACCTTCCGGAAGGCCGGTTTTATTCTCGAACGGTGACCGTGGTGGTTACGACACCGACCGCTCGATGAGTTCTTCGTTAGGAGGTAACGGAAGCTTCGTCAATGCGCTGCTGACTTCTCGCTCATCCGCCTGAAAACGAAGACCGGCAGCCGGGCGCGCGCGCGCCGCACGCCTCGGTTGCCAGCTTTGGTGGCCACGCCTTCGTGACGGAGATACCCTCTATAGCAAGCGCGGAAATCCCCACCCCGTCAGCATAAGCCAATGCAACGTTGCAACTTTGTTCAGATACAATGTCCACACGTCCGCCGTGCAGCAATTCTACCCGGTCCTTTCGAAACGTGCAACCATCGTCGAAAGAACGCTACAAAATTACGGAGCGAACGAAGAAGTTCAACCCCCGAAAAACCCCTAATTTTATTTTTGTTCGTCTTGGAACTTTATGGCCCTTCCGAATCCGAAGTGGTTCGCAACGGCCCACCGCCATTTCCCGGTGAGCGGTCACCAGTCGGAAACGGTATTCCATTCAAAAGAACGGTGCAAAGATACTACGCTTTTTGGCAAAGTCAACCCCCGAAAAACCCCTAAAAAATGTTTTTGAATTCGGCGGAATCTGTAGGAATGGCTGGAAGCGGTTCGGAATCTCCCGTTTCCTGTCATCCTGGCGAAAGCGTGGGGCGTGGTCCCCGCGTTCGCGGGGATGAAAAAATACTTCGCAGGGATTATCCGTCAGGAACGTGCAAAAAGCATTGCACAGATGACGATTACTCCTGTATATCGACCGCGGCCAGCGCCTGGATCATGCGCGTGCGTTTGGGCAGGTCCAGCTTTTTTCGCACGCTTCGAAAATGATTTTCGACGGTGCGCTCGGATATTTTAAGAATCTCGGCGACGCGCCAGTTTGGCAGCCGTGCTTTGGCTAACGCGCAGACGCGGCATTCCATCGGGCTGAGCGAAGGAAATGCCTTCCGGCAGGCATTGAAATATCGGCCGTAGAGTCCGTCCAACTCCCGTTCCGCGTCCTCCCAGGCGAGATGCCGCTTTTTTCGGGGCTCCATAATGAGGATGCCGTCGGATTCCATGGTATCGTTGCGCGATGTGTTACGTTCCGATTTCATACCGTTCAGGTCCTGTTCGATGGTGAGCCGGTTCGAGGCGAGCGAACCCGATCTGCGCATTACGCCAAAGGTGCGGTGTGTGAAGCATGCACCGAAAAAAAGTACGATCGTAACAAGAGAGAGAGCTTTCAATTTTTACGCTGGACGGTAAGTCCACGATGTGAAATCCGATCCGCCAGAGAAACAAACGCGTGCTTGTCCGATGAATCACAAGAACCTGAGAACGTGTAATAGGTACGTAAAATTTACTAAAAGTAGTCCCCCAAAAAACCCTCAATTTTGAAACAAGCGAGCCATCTGGGAGCGGGCGAACCCGGCTGGCCCCTTAGCACTTCAGGACCTGGTGCATTCGGGTTCCCGGAGGCAGCCCTAATTTCTTGCGCGTTGCCCGAAGGTGGTTTTCGACGGTGCGTTCGGAAATGCCCAAAATTTCGGCGATTTTCCAATTGGGCAGCATCGCTTTGGCCAGCGCGCACACGCGGTGCTCCATCGGGCTTAACTCCGGATATCGCTCTCTGCAGGATTCCAGATTTCGCGCGTAGGTGCCGCTAATGGCCAGTTCAGCCTCTTCCCAGGCAAAATGTCGTTCCTTGCGCCGGCGCTTTTCGAGCACGGCTTCACTATTCGTTCCTCGATCGTGGCGCCCGGAGGTCGGGGTAGAGTCCGGAGGAGGGAGCGGCCGGTCGGCCGAAGGTCCCGCCTGGCTTGCCAAATCGGCCAGGTTCAGTGCTTTCATTGCATTATTATAGAGTCCTTAAAGTCTCATAAATATCATGGTGCTTCGTTCGCCGGCGGAAAGCAGGTACGTTCGAGTGGTGCGAGCGACGTGAACAGGCACGCGTGTTTCGCAACCCTTGAAAAGCAACCGTCACAAAAATACCACGCGATGGAGAGAAATCATCCCCCAAAATACCCGCAATTATTTCGTGTCCGGAAAATTTTGTTACGAGCCCGCCTAAAACCCGAGTACCCGGTGCATTTTTGTGCCTGGTGGCAGGCCCAGTTTTATGCGGGTGCTTCGCAGGTGATTTTCGACGGTCTTTTCGCAAATGCCGAGCGTTTGAGCGATCTTCCAGTTCGGCAGCATCGCTTTCGCCAGGGCGCAAACACGGCACTCCATGAGACTGAGTTCCGGATGGCGCGTCTCTATTTCCGCAAGGGTTTGCGCATAGCCTCCGCCGGCAGCAAGTTCGCCTTGCTCCCACGTGAGCCGGTGCTTACGCTCCCGGCGTTTGCGAATGATCGGCCCGGACACGCTTGCGACTTGCGGCCGGACCATAAGCTGTGGGACCTCTTCAGTCCCGAGATCTCGATCTTTCATGACTCCCTATAATAGTCATTTCAATTGTGAAAAAGCGACACACATGCACGCCCGAAATCGGGCACACAGGCGTGGTGTTTGGCGCCGATACGCCAGACTCCGTTCTATACAGCTTACTAATACTATTGTGCGGGCAAAGCGGTCAATGTTGCTCTTGCATTCTGAGACAACACTCGCTTCCATTGCGGAAGCGATTCACGCAGCTCTCGTCGAGGATTCGATAAGAACATAGGTGAGCGCAGGCGTGGAAGCCTGCTACGTAAATAACGCTGGGATAGTACACACTTTCCACGCCCGTTAGTTCCGGTTGTTCCAATAATTTTAGCCTACATTACGATTAGGCCGGTAGGACACGAATACATCGCCGGCAGTTTCTGTTGAGAGAGGCTTGCTATGACGATAGAATTCCACTTTTACTCGATTTCGAAATCGCTGGCGGGGCAGTCCACGCGGCAGATCGTCGTGCCGGAAGGTGCAACGGTTGCCCAGGCGGTCGATCGGCTTGTCCGCGCCACGCCGGCGCTCGAAGCGATACGGCACTCCTGCCTGTTTGCGATCGGGACGGACTATGCGCGAGCGGATGCGGCTCTCGCCGAAGGCGATGTGGTTTCCATCATTCCACCGATGCAGGGAGGATAATGAGCCCGCTCATTATTGAGATTGTCGAGAGTCCGATTAAACCGAGTGCTTATCCACCTGCCTCGGGGGCCGGTGCAGTCGTAGAATTTTCCGGTATTGTTCGCGACCTCGAAGAAGGAGTCCCGATCCGTGGCATCGAGTATGAAGCCTTTCGCGAAATGGCGCTCGCGGAGTTAGAACGAATCGGTAGTAGCATGGTGGAGAAGTATGAGCTTACCGAATGCGTTTGCGTACACCGTGTGGGTTTCGTTGCCATTCAAGAGGCGGCAGTGTATATCCGTACTTCTGCGGAGCACCGCGAACCGGCGTACGCGGCGAACATGGAATTCATCGAGAACTTGAAGCGCCGCGTTCCAATTTGGAAACATCCGGTAGGCGCAACCTCAGTTCTCGATGACGATTGCCCTGGCCAATGAACTCGCGCCACCGGATATCCTATAGTAATACACTCCGCTGGGTAGTCCGCTCACGGTTAGCGTTAAGGTATGGTAGCCTTCGGAGAAGAACTCCGGCGAACTGGACCGCACGATGCTCCCGAGCCTATTAACAAGTTCGATCGAGCAGGTTGTGGCCTTCGGCACGCGGAACGAGACCGTGGTGCTCGAACTTCCACTCAGGCTGGCAAGCCCACAGGGATTGGGAACATTTTGTGCCAGTATAGCCGAAGGGCCGGACAAGGAAACGCCGGCGCGCGACGATTCCATCGCAAAAAACGCGAGGACGCTGTCTTTTACTTCGAGGCCAATCGGGGAGAAGGATGCGCTCGAAGCGCCCATCTCGAACAAATGGTCCTGATTGGGATACAGAATCAGATCGTTGTACTTTCCTTCGGCGGAAAGACTATCATGGAACTCTTGTGATTGCTGGTATTGCAGTATCACGTCCGATTCGCCATGAATAAGCAGGAGTGGCGCCGAGACGCGCTGCGCCTGGAGCACCGGCGTTTCGCGTGCCTCGAGCGCGGTATTCGAATGAAAATATTGCTGGATAAATGCCGGGATCGAAATCGGCAGGGAACTTTGTATAAAACGGTAGGGATCGTAAATGCCATAGAGCAGCACGGCAAAATTGATCTGGTCGCTTACGGTGTTATCGATCCCATAGACGGAATAATCGTTCTCGTCGATAAGGGACTGCGCAATAATTCCCGCGCCGAGCGAACGCCCGATGGCTCCCACGATATTCGTCGTCAGGCGTAGCCGCGCGCGGTTCTCACGGAGGAATTGCACCGCCGTTTTTACCGCGCGCACCGGCATGGGAAACGTTGCATTTTGCGTGACGGGGTCCGGATATTCGATGGTAATGACGGTATAGCCATTGGCGGCCAGCGAATCGCACCAGCCCTCCATCTCCGAGCGGGGATCGCCCAGGCCATGCACGGCCACCAGCGAAATTCCATTCGGAACACTCGGCACAAACACCGTGGACATCAGTGGCCCATCCGGGTAATTATTTGGAGTGAAGATGGTGTCAAACGAGGTGAAGGTCTGCCCTGCGCTAATTTGCGGCAACAGGCAGATACCGAGAAATATAAAAAGCAGAGGGATTCGTCTCATGGCGAAAGTAATAACGGAAACTCTGATTACGTCTGGTAAGTGGATTCCCGCATTCGCGGAAATGACAATCGTGTATCGTTGTTGCGCTTCGCGCTAAGGATTCCAGACCTGTCCTCCCCGCGAATGCGGGGAACCAAGAGTTAATCAGAGATTCCTAAAGCAAAAATACGATATTTTTATAACGGCTGATGTAAATCCCCGGTTTGCAACGGCAGAGTTAATCGGAGGAACCGTCTAAAGTTAACCACGGTTAATTCAACCGGATATGAATACTCCATCCATCGAAGACTATCTCAAGGCCATTTATAAGGCTGGAGTCCGCGGAGAAATAACCTCACGGGATATCGCGGCGCGCGTGGGAGTGAGCGCGCCGGCCGTGAGCAAAATGTTGCGTCGCTTAGTGAAGCTCAAGCTCGTGCGGATGCACCCCGCGACGGGTATTCACCTGACCCCCTTCGGCCAGCGCACGGCACTCCAGACCATTCGTCGGCACCGGTTGCTGGAACTCTTTCTCGTGAAGGAACTCGGCTATCATTGGGATGAAGTCCATGCGGAAGCCGAACGGTTGGAGCACCATATCAGCCCGCGCTTCGAAGAGCGAATCGCGGAAAAGCTGGGGCATCCTTCGTTCGATCCCCACGGCGATCCCATTCCCACCGCGGGTGGAATTATGCCGCAGGTTGAGGAAATTCCGCTGAGCGCGGCCGAGGAACATACGGAGCTTATCATCACGCGCTTGCGGGATAATGCGGAACTACTACGGTATGCCGCGGAGCTGGAACTTCTTCCGGGCGCGCGTATCGAATTGCACGGACGGCAGCCCTTTGGCGGGCCGTTCAATATCCTGGTCAGTGGCGAAGCGGTCGCGTTAGCGCCCGAAGCGGCCGAGCAAATATTTGGAAGGGTAGTCGCATGAGTGAGCATGTGCGAATGGTGCGTCAACCACCCCCTGCTCCCTCCTTAAAAAGGAGGGGTCTTTCCACATGGGCGGAGCCAGTTCCCATCGAGCCGCATAAATCCGCCAGCATCCTGCGGCGTGCCTTCGCGTTTTCCGGGCCGGCGTTTCTCGTCGCAATTGGCTATATGGACCCCGGTAACTGGGCAACGGACATCGAGGGCGGTTCCCGGTTCCATTACGAACTTCTGTGGGTCATCCTTGCAAGCAATCTTATCGCGATATTATTGCAAATCCTTTCGAGCCGCCTGGGTGTCGTTACCGGCCGGGATTTGCCGCAACTCTGCAGGGAACGCTTTTCGAAGCCAGCGGCCATTTTTTTCTGGGTCATTGCGGAGATCGCTATTGTCGCCTGCGATCTGGCAGAAGTATTAGGCAGCGCCATAGCGTTTAATTTGCTGTTCCACATTCCACTCTTGCCTGCGGTGCTGATTACCGCGCTGGACGTCCTGATTATTCTTGTTGTACAAAGCCGTGGCGCTCGGCCCATCGAGGCCGTAATCCTGACGCTCATCGGCACCATGAGCGTGTGCTATCTCTTCGAGATTTATCTTGCGCATCCGGCGTGGGGAGGAATCGCGCACGGACTCATAACGCCAACCCTCTCGAATGACAGCCTGTATATCGCACTCGGAATTTTAGGGGCGACAGTGATGCCGCACAACCTGTATCTTCACTCGCACCTCGTCCAATCGCGAAAAGTGGGGCGGACGTTCAAAGAAATTCGTTCCGCGCTACGGTATAACGTTGTCGATACGGTCGTGGCGCTGAACCTTGCATTCTTCGTTAACGCAGCGATATTAATCATGGCGGCGGCGGTCTTTTTCGAGCGCGGCAAAGTGGTGACAGAAATCCAGCAAGCCTATTATACCTTAACGCCGCTTCTGGGTACGAGCCTGGCGAGCCTGGCGTTTGGCGTTGCGCTTCTGGCTTCCGGCCAGGCTTCGACGATTACGGGTACGCTCGCTGGGCAGGTGGTGATGGAAGGGTTTCTGCAAATTAAAGTGCGGCCGTGGCTGCGGCGCCTTATAACCCGCAGCCTGGCAATCGTTCCGGCGGCGCTCGTCATCGCTTCGCAATTGGGCAACGGTGAGGACGCGCAAAATCACGCGATCTACAATTTGCTCATTCTTTCGCAAGTCGTGCTTTCGGTGCAGCTTTCGTTTGCGACGATACCGCTCGTGCTGTTTACCGGCAAAAGATCTCTCATGGGAGAATTTGTAAACCCCGTGTGGCTCAAAGTGTTAGCGTGGGCTGTGGTGCTGGCGATTGCGGGGCTGAATGCGTATCTGATCTTCTAATAACACTCGCGGGTGTGTAGAGGGAAGCTGGAGCTTGCCTCTACACCGTTGGCGCGACCGTTGGCGTGAGCATTGGCGTGAGCATTGGCGTGAGCATTGGCGCGGACGAAATTTAATTTGGAATAATTGGGAACCGGGGAACAGCACTGTCCAGCGCGGGTGTTTGGGCGACATCGTGTGGAACTCCCCTGGAGACATCACTCGCGATGGTCCGCGTAAGTGGACGAAGCAATAGTAAAACCATTTTATATGGACGGTAATAGTAGTAAACGAGATAGTGACATAGGTACGGGGCGTGAGGCACGGAAGCTTCGCGTCCCGCACACGGCACGTTGCGCCGATCACTTGTTTCCGGTGCCGATGACCCCAACGACGCGCGTTACACGGTAAGCGCCCGAGCGGTTCATCTCCACGGTTGCAAGTCCCACAACGAACGCAACTGGCCCTTTAGAAGGGAGATGGACCATGATCAAGACCATTTCAACGACCCACGCCCGAAGTACCTCCTTCGGTGCGTCTTCGCGCGCGCGACGCGCGTACCCGGTATTCCGCATTCCACTCGCACGGAAC